>CALBEY010000107.1 GCA_937888805.1 uncultured Burkholderiaceae bacterium | reverse complement strand
GATTACGACAAACAGAATACTGTCAACACAGATTCCCGCCGACAAAAGTCAAGCGCTGCCTAAAAGTAAAATGCCAAGCACCTCTGAAGATCATTACAAAACCATCATCACCTATGCGCAAACAACGCAGACACTTGCTCAGCGTTTAATGATCAGTACAGTTGAGAACTTCAGTGGCCGGTTCAATCTGATCAAGCGATTACGGCGATACGAAGACGAGGGAAAAACGTCGGCGGATCCTGACATCTGGCACACCCTGGTTAACTGCTTTGGGCTTGACCTACAGCTCCTTAACAGCAGTCTCTCAAATATCCCAAAAACGGGCCCACTTGTGTTGGTGGCTAATCATCCGTTTGGCCTTCTTGATAGCACCATCTTGGCGTACATTTTTTCACAGACGCGGTTGGATTACCGTATTATTGCGCATCAAGTTTTTTTAAAGGCACCACACTTGCTACCTTTCGTGTTGCCTATTTATTTTGACGATACCAAACAAGCGATGATGGCAAATGTCCAAACCCGAAGGCAGGCGTTGCGGTTGCTGTCTAATGGTGCTGCCATAGGCATCTTTCCAGGCGGTACAGTGTCTACCAGTGCAAAACCTTTTTCAAAGCCGATGGACCCACGTTGGCGGGCGTTTACAGCACGTTTGATCTTAAAGAGTCAGGCAACTGTCGTTCCCGTCTATTTTGATGGTCAAAACAGTCGTTTGTTTCAGTTGGCTAGCCATGTGCACAGCACTGTAAGGGTCGGTCTTTTGTTAAGAGAGTTTGAGAAACGTGTCGACACGTCTGTCAGGGTCGTCATTGGTCAGCCAATTGCCCAGAGCGATATTCAACTGTACGCAAACGACACCCCTAAATTAATGGATTTCTTGCGCAGTCGCACATACAGTCTGTCCCCAACACCACTCGATTCGTATGAGTACGGCTATGATTTTGATTGAAGGTGCAAACGAATAAACTTAGTTTGGTTTGTGTTCTCGAACTGTTCGGACAAAAAACAACAAAGCCAGACCTGTGAGCAAAGCGATGGCCAGAAATGAAATGCCTGGAAAATGCCAAACTGCCCCGCTATTTGTGAAATAGAAGAATAATTGCGTCATCATCAGTGGACCGATAATCGATGCGAGACTATTTAAACTGCTTAGTGCGCCTTGCAATTCCCCTTGTGAGTCTGCGGGAACTTGAGCTGTCATCATGAGCTGTAATGACGGGAGAACGAATCCCGACAAACCGGCGACTGCCATGATCAGGTAGAGCTGCCAACCGAACTGAGCAAATGCAAAGCAGACGTATGCAAATAGCGCCGACGCCATCCCTAAGATAATTGATTTAATCGGGCCTAGAATTGGCAAAGCCCAGCGCAAAATAAAGCCTTGCGTGATCACCATCATCAAACCGAGAAACCCTTGCGAAAGACCAATTTCGAGTTCTGACCATTTGAATTTTTCAATGACAAAAAATGTCCAATAACTCGGTAAAGAGAAGGGTGCGATCACAAAAAGAAAGTAAGCCACTGTCATGCCCTTCATCGTGGGATACCGTCCTATTCGTAACATGGCACCGATAGGGTTTGCCTCCTTAAGTTTGAATTCTCGTCGTTTACTGTGTGAAAGAGACTCTTTTAGAACAAATAAGCCATAAACAAAATTCACCAAACACAGGATACTGGCGACAGCAAATGGTGCCCGAGTGTCCCAAGCACCCAACATGCCACCCATAACTGGACCAATAATCAGCCCAACCCCGAAGGCTGCGCCGACCAAACCGAAGCGCTGAGCCCGCTGCTCAACGGGTGTTACGTCTGTAATGTAAGCATAAGCACTCACGTAAGTCGCGCTCGCAAACCCAGCAATCAAGCGTGAGATAAATAACCAATCGAGCGATGTCGCAAAAACTGGCACAAGGTAGGCAACACTTAAAGCCAGAAGGGAGTAGAGCAAAATCGGTCTTCGACCATATTTGTCACCCAAACTTCCCAAGATAGGCGAAGAGAAAAGCTGCACGCACGCATAAACAAGAAACAAATAGCCCGCTAGGCGACCAGCCTCTGATAGCCCCACATCACCCACGGTCATGATCAATGCAGGCGTGACTGGCAAGGTGACACCAAAACTAATCGCATCGATGAGCATGACGCCAACAATAAAGGTCATGGAATGCGTGCTGCGGATCATCGGGGTTGACACGGGCATTCTCGCAAAGGTTTGAGGCCAACTGAAAGGGTGAAAAAAAACACCGTGTGATCCATCCCTTCAGGCAGTTTGTCAGCGCAAGGCAGTCGATGCGTCATCGTCGCACCAGCTCAATACCGATGCGCTCGAGCGGTTTGGTGACGATCGAACTTTCATCAAAGCCAGGCGGGACATCGGGATTAGCTAGGATAAAGTCATGGCTTCGCATTAAACAGTCCATCACCAGAAAGAACTCAATCATGTTGAAGTTTCGGCCTGGGCAATTGCCCGGGCCAGCAGCGAATGGTAGCCATTTAAATTGTTTTTCTAGGTCAATGACATTTTGCCGAACTTTTTCACCTTGCTCGGTCAGACTCATGCCGGGGTTAATGCCTTCAAGGAATCGTTCAATATGAAACTCTTTTGGTTTGAAGTAAGTCTCAGGATCCAGATGCATTGCGATAACATCAACCATAAAAATAGTGTCTGCTGGGTAGTTAAAACCACCGATGCCAGTTTCAGAATCTGGTGATATGGTGCCCGCCTCGAGAGCGCAACGCGGGTTCATGGCGATGCCAGGGTGTAGCCGATTGAGTTCAAACAGCAGCGCGAGCATCATGGGGCGCTCATCATAATCGTGCGGTGTCATGGCACGACCCTGATGATTCACACTAAATTCGTCGACTTCTTTTTGAATCGTGTTATACAAATCGGGATCACGACCCAACTCATAAAGCGCCCATGTCAACAGGTGTGCCGTGGTCTCATGAGCACCGATAAGAAACGTGCCATAAATGCTGATCAGGTCTTCGTCATCCGGCTGCTTACCATCAAGGCCAAATATGGTGTAGTGGTTCATGGGCGATGCCACGTCTTGCTCACTAAGCTCGCCTTTTGCGTGGGCTTGACGAACAGCCGTTGCAATATCATTGATTGCTTGCCGAAGTCGTGCTGACATCTCCAACATGCGATCTTTTAACTTGTTTTCATCGGTTGGCGCTTGAATAAGCTGTAGAACGGTAGGTATGGCTTCATTGGTCACTACGCTAAGATAATTTGTGCCAAGCCGTTGGATTAGATCTGCCTCAACCCCTGGGAAAACAGTACGCAAAACGACTCGCAAAACAATTTCACCCATCAAAACCCCGGCATCGATCACTTGCCCTGGGTGCTGTGCTGTGTATAAATCGATCTCATGGCTGAAAATATCTTCGACAATTTCAGCGATACTGCCTGATCGCTCAGCCAATACTGGGGCGCTAACAAGTCGCATCGCCAAGTCGCGATCACGTTGCCAAGTTTTGTTGTTATGGTATTGGCCGATCAGTGAACCACCCGCCTTGGTATCACCATGGGGACAGGCCTTTGGTGTGCCAATGGCCTTTTGCCAGTAATGATTCGGTAATGGACCCCTGTCAATATTTGTAGAACACAAAATTTCACGCGCGGCATGTGGGCTTCGAGTGACGTATGCGCAACTGAGCGTCTTGCTCGATGAGCGATGCCAGCCTGTATCAACCTTTGGAAGTAGCCATTCGAACTGAGGGTACTTAAAGGAAGGAAACGAGGTGGTGTAAGTCATGCCATCGGGTGTGTTTTGGGGCAGTGGTTTGCCGGTTTTGAGGGCTTGCCGCCCACGCTCACGGTTATCACCGAATCTGTGGTCAAGATCAGCAAATGCCGGTCCGCTTGCGCCACTGCGGCCGTACAAGGCTGTCCTAGGCAAAGCCAAATGCTCGGATGGTAAGTTCGGATCAACACCACCAAGCTTGTACTCGATCCAGTCAATCAGCGCGCTAAGTGGCTTAATTTTCTTGCCAGCGATGGTGAAATCGACTCTGTTACGAGTGCCCAGATTCGCTAGCCAGCGCAAAACTTTGGGCGCTTGGGACGCGGCTGGCCTCGGTTTAGGCGTCACAAAGAAAGCTGCCAGATCAGCCTCATCAGGCGCCTTGCGTCGGGACAAAAGGGGTTTCTTGGGCGCCTCTATTATTGGCAAGCCCCCAACATGCACAAACACTTCGCTGTGAACGCGCTCACTGGTAACGCCCAAGCGTGTGAGCAACTCAGTGATGCCATCGAGGTAAGACTGGGGACCGCAAAGGTAATAGTGCGCATTTGCCATCGTTAGCTCAAGTTCTTTTATCTCCTCTAAGTTCAAACGAGACGAAACTGAAGTCGCACGTAACTTCAGTGTGATGTTTGGATGTGTTTGTGTGGCCTCGGTCAGTTCGCTGGCATACGCAAAATCAAGAACGCTTCGAGCGGAGTAATCAATATGCAGTCGGTCACTGATGTTTGAAGCAACAAAGGTACGGCAAATAGCCAACGCTGGGGTGATCCCAATACCGGCTACTAGGCAGATCACGGGGCTTTTGTTAGGCTCCCAGTAGTAGTTACCCTGCGGTGGTGACACCTTCAACTGTGCATCGGCAGGTCTTTCATCGAACATCCAGCGCGAGAACTGGCCGAGTGCCTCGCGCTTGATCGTGACCTCATAATAACCACCACTTATTGGCGCTGAAAGCGTGTAAGGGCGACTAACCCATTGTCCGTTTATTTCGGCTTCAATCACCACGTGTTGGCCTGACAAGCTAGGCTGAACCTGACCGTTTAAGGGTTCAAGTTTGAATGTCTTAATACCCTCGCAAACATCAATTTCCTCTTTGATTCGTACTGCAACAGCGCTTGGATCGCCAAGCAGCTGTCTAAGCTGTGGGACGCATCCCCCACAGACGGTTCCGCATCGGGTCGTTTTTTGTAATGCTTCAAGCGAGTCGGCGCCTTGCATGATGGCGTTTCGAACGACCTGACGTTTGACGTTGATACATTGACACAGAATCGAGTCCTGCAAGCGGTTTTTATCCGGTTGCGTTGAAACGCCAATCGACCCCATTCGTTCAAACTGATTGATCTGAGCCGCATCAAGTGCCACGCCATCCATGGCCATGGCATAGAGGTCAGGTAGCTCGGACCATGATCCAAACGCGGTTAAACCCCAAATTTGGCCGGTAACGTTTAGCCGCAACTCGCGTTCAATGGCTCGGGCTTTGTCAGCGTAGCGTAACGTCGTGACGGCAAGCGCCTGCTCATGGTCAGACAGCACTCGTTCAAGATTGGAGACAGACTCACCAATCACGTTAGAGGCAACAAAGCGGGTGCCATTGCTCAAGTCGTAAAGCGTATTAAAAGCCTCGCGACCAAGGTAGTCGCCCGTGTACTGGGTCACGAAGCCCCGGCGAGGGAGAATGTAAACCTTCTCCAAAACTTGCAAGTGATGGCGCAAATCTTCAGATGAACGCGTAAGCTCACTAAAGTAATTCGCATCAATTTCGTATAGTCGCAGCGTTCCCTCGGCAATGACGGTGGCGGCTCGAGGGGCTTGACGCATTAAAGCAAGCTCGCCAAGCGTCTGACCTGCCGTCATTTGCGCCAGAAGAACCTGCGCACCATCCTTGTTTTGATAGACGGCGGCCTTGCCTGAGAGAATGACGTAGACATGACGAGCTTCATCACCTTCACGGAACAACACTTCTGAGCTTTTAAGGGTACGTTCGCGTGCCGATTGACTTGGCCCCCCATCGAGCTTCATGGATTGCAATATGGTGGATTCGCGGGCGAGGTTCTCCTGCAATTGATCGTCGCCTAATAAGACGAGTCGTCTGTGCATCTGGGGGTCAGTTTTCACCGCCGCTAAAAAAGCCTGCTCTGGCAGTCGTAAGGCTTCTACATCAGTTTGAGCGCGCGCACTCGCGTTACGCTTTTGATCATTAATGAGAGATTGCTCGCCAAACAAGGTGCCACGTAGAACCTGATGTAAAAAAAGGTGTTCACCATTTGATTTTTCTTTATAGATTTGAACACTGCCATTTAATAAGATGTAAGCAGCATCAGCTATATCACCCTCGCGCAGAATGATCTCACCAGCATGAAAATGAACTTTATTACATTGAGTCTTTAAAAGATCCAAGGCAGTGGGATCTAAAGATCTTAAGAAAGCAACTTGACTCAGGGTGTCAGCATCAATAAGCATTTTAAAGACCCACTAAAAGAATTGAAAATATTAATCTTACATAAATCATATTATTGAAATAAGGTTAAAGATTTTTAATAACAGCTACTTGACCATCATTAGTTGAAAAAACAGTAGTGCTGTAATTATTGAGACAACTAAAAAAACTAGTATTGATATAAATATTATTATTTTTGAAATATTTAATTTCACGTTGATGGCTATGACCAAAAGTAACAATAGTTTTATTCTGTTTAAATCGCTGTATGGCATTATTAGTAAAAAGATTACCCAAAGAACGATAACTGTTATCAGAATGTAAACTTGCATAAGAATGAGCAAGTTTAATAAAAAATAATTTTGTTTTATCTGAAAAGGTCTTTTTAGAGGTTTGTAATCGTAGCGAATTTAGAGACTGTGCGATTTTAGACTCCAAGCAAAACTGATCACCGTGAATTTTCATACCTATTTTATCAATCCACCAACTCAAACTATACATTAAGTGAAAATGCCAAGCATAATTTGTATAGTGCTCAATTGGGGCTCTAATCAAATGACCATGCTCAGCAATGAGCGTGTAACCATTATCAAGAGGAATTGATATTGCGCGGCGTAAATTAAGTATTTCTTCTAAAGGATAGTCGTGATTACCGACTAACCAGTGATAATTTTTGAGAGACTTTATTTTTTCAATAACTGGTAAGCGATTCTCTAGAACCCTATTCGTTTGGTCGATATGTGAAAATTTGATACGCGGACTTTTAAGAGCCTCTATTAAGTCGCCATTCAAAATAATGAGATCATAATCTTCATCCCAGCGGGTTAACATGTCGACTATCTGGCTGTTATTAAGTTTAAGTGCATCGCTAGGGTCACCAAAGATACCCATATGCCAATCAGAGGTAAATAAAACTTTCATTGCTTTTGACCGATGTAATTGAAATACTTCCAGACACCACCGTAAGCACGTTTTACTTCAAAATGTTTGAAAGTAAAAAAATCTTTTAGCAAGTGTTCAGGAAAGTTCGTGTGTATTGGAATACTGTGCGAAATCCAGCGTTTAAATGCAGCATTACCAGAGCTGTAGAAGTCGACACAAGCAAAATGACCGTGATCAGCAAGGTGCTGGTAAACAGTACTTAAAAATACACTTACATTGGGTACTGTTGAGACCGTGTATGAACATAAAATCAAATCAAATTTTGTTAAATAAGTGTTTTGGTCAAAAATATCATTAATTAAGGAGACATTTTTGAATTTATCTAATTTTATGGTTGCTACTTTAAGCATATCCTTCGATAAGTCAAGGCCTGTAATTTTTGAATTAGGATACATATGATTTAATTTAACAAGATTTACTCCTGTGCCACAACCTATTTCAAGAATAGAAGTGGGTTTTAAATACTCACCAATTGTTTTTATCAATCGATTCCGACCAAACAAAAAAAATCTTCGATTTATGTCATAAATTTCAGCATCTTTTTTGTAATGTCGAATTAAATTATTACTATGATTTGATTTGCTCATGATACAAAAGGCATTCTGACATGAAGTAAGTATGTTTTATTGTAAATACCCAGGCGATCAGTTGCAACATGTTCTTCAATATTTGAGTCAATATTGATATGTTTTTTAACAAAATCCGGCATCCATTCAAAACCATTAAAGTATGTTCGAATTAAAATTTTTGTTCCCGACTTAGAACGAGATAAGATTGCTCGCCATTGACGTTCTAACAAACCATAATCGTGTACCAGCCAATCTAAATGATCAAGCAAAGCAAAATGGCTAAAGCGTTCATTAGAATTATTTAGGTAATCATCGACATACGCATTTTCTACTTTAATCTTTCGATGAGTTTCCTTAAGCAATAGATAATTAGACTCTTTTAAGTATTCTGGAGCATTATCACGCTTGTAATGACCAAAAATATAAACATGATAAAAATAATTTTCGTTTCCAGGTAATTTTGTTAATGTTCTTTTAATTCTTTCATTTAAAAATTTCAAAACTTCAGATGCGTTATCATTGATCATTCCAATTTGCCTGCTTGGAATACCAAGGTGGATTGCAAAGTTTATAATTGTTCTGGTAAAGAGATTGTAAAAAATAGGCTCTAAATATTGTTCGTATAAAAGCGTTTGTTGTTTTTGATCATCTAATTCAAATATTTTGGAAATTTGTTTTAGTTGTTCTTCTTTCAGTAGTGAAAAGCAACGAGTAATAAAACCACAACCAGTGTGAAAATGAAATCCTTGATTTGACCCGTTTATTTGAAAATTTTTTAAGTTTTTATCCCAAAAAGAGGCGCTATTGGAATCTAATCCAGGGCGATAATATTTTTCATATGGAATTTTAATATTTTCATGAATGCCATCACCAAACATTTTCCATAAATCTTCGAATGTTCCATTTTCTATAACTTGCTTTTTAATGTTTATTAGTGCTACTTGACATGGGTTGGCATCAATACATAATATACTCTCAAAATTAGAGTTTAAAGCGTAATGTAGTGCGTTACAGCCGCCACTGCCTAGCATGAAAATGTTACTTCCTGGATTAGGGTCGAGGAGCAACATATCTGTTCGTGGATCTTCCATACATGCGTTATAGACTATTTTTTTGTTAAATAAATAGTCATAAAAAATTTTTTGTATAATTTTTTTCATCAAAATTGAAATTGTTAAAATTTAGGTTAATTTTGAGTTATTCAATAAATTTAATGTATTGATTTTTTAATTTGGTTTAATAAATATTTTAAGAGAATGCCAAATTACAGAACGATGATTAATTAAAAAAAGATGTTAAAATTATATTATAATTTCAAATTAATCACACCATTAAAATTTAAAAACTTTGGTAAAACCTAAAAGACATGTTTGCCCAACTGTTTTTGACATTATGAAGTTTTATGCAATGTGCCAGTGATTTTTTTTAGTATCCTTTGTTCCTTTTAAGGTCTTGAATGATTCCGAAACTAAGTCGCCATCAATTGCTAGATATTGCCATGTCCCGAAAGGATGTCCAACCCTGCGAAGAATGTGTACCACTGTGTTGCCCAGGTTGGATATCAGTACCAGGTTACTTTGATGTCAGAAAACTAAAATTTTTGGGAACGCTTAAGGCTAAAGGTGCAGAAGAACGTTGGGATGAATATCACCCAAACGGCACAAATCTCTGGTCTGTAGAGGCTCCGATTGCCATTGATCATCACCCTTATGATCGATCAGATGTTCGAGAATGTACCCACTGCACGAGAGTTTTTCTTCATTACACTGAGTACGGTGGCTATTACCTAGACGAGCGCATTCGAGCGTTAAATCCAAAACTAATCGTATAAGATCCGGTAATCGCACATTACGCCTGTAAAGCGCTATGCAAGCGCCGCAACAAAGTGTTGGTCATTTTTGTTATTTTGGTCAATCGTCATCACAAAAAGAGAGGAACAGGAATGAAATTCGCAACGGTCAACGGCATCTCAATTCACTATCAGCACCTCAATGCAGGCGTGGGCAAGCCGCTCATTGTCTTTTCCAATTCTCTGGCGACCGATTTTCGGATTTGGCAGGACTGTGTGAACGACTTGTCAGTCGACTACAGCATTCTTTGCTATGACAAACGTGGTCACGGCCTGTCGGGCATGGGCGTAATACCCTACACGATTGATGATCACGTGAACGACCTGGCGGCCTTGATGGACCACCTTAGCCTATCGGATGCTGTGGTGGTCGGGCTTTCGGTTGGTGGACTGATTGCCCAAGGGCTCTATCATTCGCGGCCCGATCTGGTTAAAGCCCTTGTGCTTTGCGATACGGCGGCGAAAATCGGTAATGCAGAGATGTGGAATGGTCGTCTTCAAATGGCGCGTGATGGCGGGATGGCTGCGCTGGTTGAAGCCAACATGCAACGTTGGTTTTCTCCGGCTTTTCACCGCGATCGCCCGAGCGATTTGGATGGCTTTATCGCGATGTTTACGCGAACGCCCGTGGCGGGCTACGTTGCGACTGGCATCGCGATTCGTGATGCTGATTTTCGCGACCAAGCATCCAACATATCAGTGCCCACCACCTGTCTCGTTGGCGATCAGGATGGATCAACGCCTCCAGACTTGGTTCGTGCCACGGCTGATATGATTCCTGGTTCCAAGTTTGAAATCGTGAAAGAGGCGGGTCACATCCCTTGCGCCGAACAGCCTGCTGCTGTCATCAAAATTATTCGTGACATGATGGCTGCCATTTGATTAGCCCCTCGTTGATTGCCTATGATTTGGTTTCGAGTTTAAAAAGCTCAGGAAACAATGTTTCCACAAAACCAAATTTGGTGAAATCACGCACCTTTGCGGGGTATAGAATCCCAAACAAATGGTCGCATTCGTGTTGCACCACACGCGCATGGAAGTTCGATGCCGTCCTTTCAATGACGTTACCATAGACATCAAAGCCGGTGTAGCGAATGTGTTTTAAGCGTGGTACTTCGCCGCGCATGCCAGGAACCGATAAACAGCCTTCCCAACCGAGCTGCTCTTCATCGCCAAGCGCTGTGATGGTTGGGTTGATTAGGATGGTTTCAGCGATGGGTTCTTCTAGCGGATAGCGCGGGTTGATTTGGCCAGATCCAAAGATGACGACTTGCAGGTCAACACCGATTTGGGGGGCAGCCAAACCCGCACCGTCGGCCACTCGCATGGTGTCCTGCATGTCAACAATAAGCTGATGCAATTCAGGCGTATCGAATTGCAGCACCGGTTGAGCCACGCGATTTAAGCGTGGATCACCCATTTTGAGGATGGTGTGTACAGTCATGACGCCCGGCTCAATTGATTGTTAGCTCAATACGTACCCATGTAGTCTTTCTTACCAATTTCGATGCCATTGTGGCGCAAAAGGTCGTAAGCGGTGGTGACGTGAAAGAAAAACTGAGGCAAGCCGTAACGCAAGACATAGTCTTGACCACTCAGTGTTTTTTCCTTTGGGGTGCCGGGCCGTAAAACGATCTGCTTGTCAGCGCCACCCTCAAATTGTGCCGCGGACATGGTGTCAAGAACGGCCACTGTTTTTTTGATGCGTTCTTGCAACTCAGCAAAGGTTTGCTCGCTGTCCTCGTAACTTTCGACCTCAATACCGGCGATACGTGCAGGCACACTTTTGGCAAAATCGCAGGCGATTTGGACTTGTCGTACAAAAGGCAACATGTTCGGAAACAAGCGCGTCTGCAATAAAACAGCAGGGTCATATTGACGCTCTTGTGCTTGGGTTTCTGCTTTCTTGAGCACGTCACTAAGTGCCAGTAACATTTGCTTAAAGACGGGAACGGTGGTGTCGTAAAGAGAAAGAGACATGTCGAGACCTATGGGCAAAAGGTGAATGGAAGAACATGCGAGGCAACAAAGGTGCGCCGCTGCATTTGGGCAGAGGGGTGGTGCAATCAACAAATTGTACAGGTCGTTTCCTGGCATCAGATCGGCCATGGCTAGAAACACAAGGGTGTCTAGCCATGGTCCGTGCGGTCTAGGGCTGATCAGTTTGAAAGTGCGCCAAGGCTTCTGTTTCGATCATTTTTTTCATTTGGCGCGCCATGGGATTGCGTGTTTCTTCGACAATATGTCCGACCAGTCCAATCGCTCTGGAAAACACACCAATACCTCGAACAATATGCCATGGGATTTGTAGTTCACTGGCGATGGCGGCGATCGCACCAGTGGCGTTTACAGGCAGCGACTTGGTAAGTTGTTCAGAGGCTTGGTTGCCAATGGCGACCATCAGTGAAACGTAACGTCCGTTAAAGCCAAGCTCAGTGGCGATTTCGAATAGCCGAACGGTTCTAGGATCGATCGGTTTGTGCATGTGATGACCGATGCCAGGGATTGACTGTTTGGTGGCTAATCTTTCTTGCACGATTGTTTTTGCCATGGTTTCGACATTAGTGTCTTCGTGTTGATTTAGCATGGCGTCTTGTAATATTTTGGCAGCTGTCTCCATGCTGCCCACAAATACACTGCCAAGGCCATTGAGGCCAGCTGCCACAGCACCCTGCATCGCCTCAGGAGCGCCTGCCAAGGTCATGCGAGCCACAATCGCACTTGGGGTCAAACCATGCTCCACCAGTGTTAAAGCAAGCGCTTCAAACATTCGCGACTCTGGTGGCGTGGGCAATCGCCCCATGATCTGTAAATAAGCCATGTCACTGAGCGATACTTTGCCGAGAATTTCTGAACAAAGATCCAGTCCGTGAACCGTGATGTTGGTTTCAGTCGACCAAGCGATGTCGGAGCGAAAGCGTTGTTTGGCTGTCATGGGCGTTTTACTTGCTCAGAGTTGATGTTTGGAAGTCAACAGCGTTGTCCAAGATGCTTGGGTTGTCACGTAGTGCAGACTTCAGGATTTTGTGGGTTGGTGTTAAAGGCATCGAGTCGATAAAACTGACAAAACGCGGCACTTTGATAAGACTGAGTTTGCCTTGGCACCACTGCACAATATTGGCTGCAGTCAGCGCGGCATGGGGTTGTTTGACGACAACGACCAAGATGTCATCCTCACCCAATTCCGACGGTACAGCCACAGCAGCGACCTGATAGACCTCTGGCATTTCGCCAATCACAGCCTCTACCTCGACGGCAGAAATGTTTTCACCGCGACGCCGGATGATGTCCTTTTTGCGGGCCATGTGGAAAAAGTAGCCATCGTTGTCTTGTTTGACGATGTCGCCCGTCTTGAGCCAACCATCGTCAAATGCTTGTGCCGTCTTTTCGGGATCGTTGAAGTAACCCTGCATCACAATGGGTGTCTTGACCCAAAGTTCGCCCGTGGCACCTACTTCAACATCGAGCCCTAGATCATCAACAATTCGGCATTGTGCCCATGACACAGTGGGATCAGGGTGGCGCCCCAAAACGCCCATGCTCGCGGGTTTCGCGGGCCCTTCCCAAGGGTTACAAGTCACGCCTGGTATCTCAGTCATGCCGAATCCTGACATCAGTTTCTCAATGCCAAAGGCCGATCGAAAAATGTTTGCTGCGGCTTTACGCACGCCATAGGCCGCACGAATCGTGTGTTCAGCGCGGTACTCGCTTCGATCACGGTTGCATAGGATGGTACCGATTGCTTCAATGATGTTGACAACGGTTGCTTGAAAACGGACTGCCGTATCCCAAAAGGTACTAGCGGAAAATTTTGGGACCAAAATCATTGCACCACCGCTCGCTAGTACACCGCCGAGCGAATAAAACATGGCGTTGACATGAAAAAACGGTAGAACGATCAAATAGCGATCTTCGGGTTGTAAATGAAGCCGTTCAACGTTCGCTTCGCCCGCACGAATCAGGTTGTGTTGGCTATGCATGACCCCTTTTGGAAAGCCCGTGGTACCAGAGGTATAGATAATGATGCATGTGTCATCAGCTTGGCCTTGGTTGTCGACCGTACTGGATTCAACAATCTTATCAAGGGTGTCCCAAAGGCATTCAATATCGGGTTCTAGGCCGTGGCTCGGTGTTGTGGTCATTAGCCAAGCGCAATCGGGAAGGGTTTCTCTAACCCGCCTAGCTACGTCAAGTGCAACCGCATCGCAAATGATGCCTTCGACTGCGGCGTGGTTCAGTATGTAGCCCGCTTCACGGTCATTGAAATCGGGGTTAACTGGCACCAAAATGGCACCTAGTTTAGCCAAGGAAAACAGTGCCAAAACGTGCGCCTTTTCGTTGCGACACATCACTGCCACACGCATGCCTCGTGTGATGCCTTTGGTGCGCAGTACTTGCACGAATTTGTCTCTTAGCGTGGCGAACTGATGCCAAGTAATGGTCGAGTCCTCTGACAGCACAAATGGCTCATCGCCTTTGATTAGCCGACGGCTCTCAAAAGTGCTGTCCAGACTGAAATCGTGGACAGGAAACAGCCTAAGGACTTCGAGTGGTGATTTCATTGACTAGAAGGCAGCAACGCGCCTAAAAATTGACTGATCTTCAATGTACAGGACGGCGCCATCTGGCGTCTACGTCACGGTTGGGTGTTGAGGTAGGTGTCGATATGTTTCTCAACGGTGGACTTTGTGATAAACCATAGTATCGATAATCTGCCAAGCGCAGACGTTTTGACGATTAATCAAAAAACCCAGAACGAGGAGACAGCATGTTAAAAAAACTATTGGTAGTTATTGGTGCAGTGGCGCTAATTCCGGCAGGATCGGCTTTTGGTGGGGATAAATATCCTGAACGACCGATTAAGGTTGTCGTGCCGTTCTCAGCGGGTGGCGGTGGTGACTACATTGCCCGTTCTTGGTCAAACGAGCTTAGCCAGGTATTGAAACAGCCCGTTATTATTGAAAACAAAGGCGGCGGCGGTACTGTGATTGGCACTCAGCAGGTGGCCTCAGCGGACCCTGATGGGTACACCGTGCTATTTGTCAGCCAAGCCATTGCGGCTAACCCGTATCTCAGGGCAAATATGCCTTACGAGACCCCGGGCTCCTTTGCACCTGTTGCCAAACTGATCACTTATGGCATGGGTTTTGCCGCAAATGCTCAGGCGCCATACAACAACGTTCAGGAACTCATTGCTTACGGCAAGCAAAACCCTGACAAGTTAACGGTGGCAACAGGCGGTGAGGGATCGGCAACTGATTTGGCAGCAGGCCAGTTTATCGACGCCACGGGCATAAAAATGGTGAAAGTACCCTTTAAGGGGTCGGGTGCAGCGGCAACAGCCGTGGCAAGCGGACACGTGGATCTGGTGTTCACCGGAATGTCACAGTTAAAGCCTTTGATTGACGGTAACCGTGTGAAACTGCTCGCAACTTCTGGTGAGAAGCGCATGACCTCTTTGGCAAATGTGCCGACCGTCGCTGAGCAAGGTTTCCCAGGCTTCAATGCCGTGGTTTGGTGGGGTGTTTTGGCACCAGCTGGTACGCCTGTGGCCGTGGTTGAAAAACTTAACCAAGCGTTGAAGACCAGTTTGGCTGACCCAGAGGTTAAAAAGCGCCTTGACGTGATCGATGGGGTGATCGAAGTTTCAAGCCCTGCCGAGTATGCGGCGTTTATCAAGTCTGAAATGGCGAAGTTCTCAAAGTTGATTGGACCTGACGCTAAGAAGTGATTGTAAGGAGGTCTTGCCGCATGGCTCAATGCTTATTGAGTCAGGCGGCAATAGCATTGACGTCACCCAAGCCAATGCCCCAAAATACGCTAAACCAAAGTAAGCGATAAGTTTGCCCTCACGCTGACCGAAGACAAGGCACCACGCCGTATGCAAATCACCACGATTCAGGCCCTGCGCGCGATCTACGATGCGCCAGCGGTTCGCGTTATTCGCAAGGACATTGGTTGCATTGATCAACACATCGGTCGTTTTATCGAGCTATCACCTTTTATGGTGATGGCCAGTACAGACGCAGCGCAGCAACTAGACGCCTCGCCCAGAGGAGGGGCGCCCGGGTTCGTCCAAATTTTGGATGCGCACACACTGCTGGTGCCTGATTCATCGGGCAATAACCGACTAGACACGCTTGAGAATATTTTGGCTAAGCCCCAGGTCGGTTTGCTTTTTATGATTCCCGGGGTAGAGGAAATGGCTCGTGTGAATGGAGAAGCGTCTTTGCGCACTGATCATGCGTTGCTTGATCGGTTTGGGGGCGAGCAACGCCGTCCAAAGCTTGTGATTCAAGTCAAAGTGCAAGAGGCCTATCTGCATTGTGCGAAAGCGGTGATGCGATCCCATCTTTGGGATCCGCAGGCGCAGGTCGATCGCACGGCACTGCCCTCAATGGGCGAAATGATCAAAGCACAACTTCAGTTAGAAGGGCCCGCTGAGTCCCGCGAAGCCATGCGTCGGCGTTATTTGCCTACTTTATGAAACCGTCTGTTCTAGCGCCTTTCTCAGTTCGGAGTTACCGCTATCAGTGGCCTGCCGACTTGGCGGCATCTTGGGCCTTCGAAATGGAGGTGCTGATCCTCGGTTGGTTCGTTTTGGTGGAATCAGGTTCGGTGTTTTTATTGGTGGTCTACGGCTCTTTGCAATTTGTGGGCGCGGCAATATCGCCCTTTATTGGGGTGTTGGGTGATCGGTGGGGCTACAAGACACTTTTTATTGCCATGCGAGTTGTTTTTGTGCTGATTTCAGTGGTGCTGTTGGTGTTAGCCGCCTTCGACTTACTGACGCCAATGGTGGTGATCGGTTTGGCCGTCGTGGTGGGGATTTTACGGCCCTGTGACATCACGATTCGATTCGCCTTGATTGGCCAAGCTTTGCCACTGAACCAGTTGGTGGGGGCCTTGGGTATTTCACGCATCACGGTTGATTCAGCTCGCATGGTTGGCGCTTTAGCGGGTGTTGGGATTTTTGCAGCGTTCGGCATGGTAGTGGCCTACGTGATGATCACAAGCCTTTATCTGATTTGTTTGGTCTTGTCCTTTGGGGTAACAGGGGCCGACCGGCTGTTGTTGGCCAAACGGACGCCCTCTTCACCGCTGCAGGACTTGTACCTAGGGTTTAAGTACCTCAGCGCCAAACCGGAATTGGTTGGCACCGCTAGTTTGGCCTTTTGGATCAACGTGTTTGCTTACCCCATTGGTATTGGGCTACTGCCATTTGTTGTCAATAACGTTTACCAAGCGCCCCAGGAGATGCTGGGTTGGCTCGGGGCCGCCTATGCGTTCGGTTCGTTGGTGGGTTCCTCGACGATCAGCAGTAATCGAGTAGCGATGGGTTCGGGGCGTTTGATGATCATCAGTGCTGCCATCTGGTTTGCTTTGGGCGGGGTCTTTGCGTTCAACGAAAACAGTGGTGTTGGCATCGTGATTTTGATGTTGATGGGCGTGGTCCAAAGTCTCTGTGTCACACCGTTGGTGGCCGTCATGCTGCAAAGCACTGAGCCCGCTTACCGAGGCCGGGTCATGGGCATCCGGATTCTGGCGATTTTGGGATTGCCATTGGGCTTGATGTTGTCAGGACCCTTGATCGAAATGATTGGTTTTGGTGGAACAATCAGCTTGTACTCAGTGATCGGGCTGTTGGGTGCTCTGAGCATGACGCGCATTTGGCGTCGTGAGCTTTGGCTCAAGACGGCACCCGCCAATCAATTTGGTACGAGATAGGCTCAGGGTATAAGCCAACGGGTTCAATCAGTGGGTGACAAATTATTCTCGAATTTACCGATTCAGTTCTTTTAGCAGTGCTTCCATCAAGACGAGCTCCTTTTCCTGCTCGCGAATGATTTGTTCAGCCAGTGCGCGCACCTTAGGGTTACTGCCAAATTCGATCACAATGGCCGCCATATCGACCGCACCGCGGTGATGTGGAATCATGCCAGCAATGAAGTATTTGTCAGCATTGCCCGTGTACTTAATCATCATTTCTTGATGCATGCGTTCGTTTGCTTGTTCAAAGGCTTTTGTCGAAGGCGAGGCGCTCGTCGCCGCTGCTGGCGTCTGTGCGCCGTGACCGCCGTGACCGCCATGTTTCATTTGGGCGGTGGCCATTAGCGGTGTAAAAGCCAAAACGGTTGCAAAAGTCAGTAATGTTTGTTTCATGGTGGTTTAATTTTTTTTGGGATGGAAGTTTATGACAAGACTTTGTGACCTAAGTTATATTTATATTACATAAACGTTGGGAAGTCATAACAGCACTTTTTTAATTAATGTAATCTGGTTACGCTTAATACATGCTTAAAACAGTTATCTGAGGCTCACATTATGTTTATTTCCACGCCATCAACACTTATGACACGCTACTCACTTGTTTTGGTTTTACTCATTAGCCTTTTGATGCATGCTAGTGCACAGGGTCATTCCGTTAGCATCAATGAAAAATTGATGCCCGAGACATTACTTGCCGGTGATGTATTGACAAAGCAGCCTAGTGAGTTGCACGTCCCTTTTGAAACGCCAATTCGAATCATTAGCATCCGTCTGATTCATTCCTCAAGCGAGGATATTGATGTGGTCTCTAAATCAGGTCGTGCTTTAACGAAAATGCTTGTCATCGTGCCACCTCTTTTAAAAAATGGCAAATATACATTGGAGTGGCGCGGTCTTGGGAGTGATGGACATTCGCGATCAGAAAAGCGTGAGTTCGAGGTCAATTTTGATAATTGATGCAATAGCCATTGCGGTAAAAACGCTTGGTTACATAAGCATGGCGGTCGCGCTGGGGTCTGTTTTGTGCCTAACCGTTCTCAGGCAACTGCCGAAGGCTGAGCGTCATTTTTTACCCTGGCTGACTTTTATTGCGGCTAGCATCGCACTGATTACAATCGTTGGTCGCATTGGGATTGAAGTGATCTTTCTTGCTGAAGGCGACGTTGCGGCATTGTTTGATGGTGAATTGATCGGTTTTATCCTATCGGGCCCGCTAGCCCAAACATTTTTCATTCAGTTCAGCGGGTTGTTATTGACCGGGGCGTCGATATTTATTCCAGTGGTTGGTTTGCCACTAGCACTCATTGGTGTTTTGGCGGTCTCAGCATCGTTCGGTTTGAGCGGTCACGTAGGGTCGTATGAGGGCCTGTGGCTTAGTGTTTTGATAACGCTGCATTGGCTTGCTCTTGGATTTTGGGCAGGTATTTTTATTCCCTTATACCGAGTTTGCGGTTATGACGCGCAGAGCGCCGCTAAGATCGCGCATGAATTTGGGCGATTGGCTGTCGGGTTGGTGGGCATTCTGGTTATTGCCGGCGCAACAACGCTATACCAATTAACCGATGGTCGTCTACTGGACTTCAATGATGGCTATACACAACTGTTTGCGATCAAGCTTAGTGTATTTCTGTTGGTACTAGCTTTGGCAGCAGTTAACAAGCTCTCTCTCACGCCGGCGCTAAACCGTGGTGACCGTTTAGCACCGGGGCGGATGAAACAATCCTTACTTCTTGAGGGAATGCTGATCATCGTTGTGATGGTGGTTAGTGCAAGCATAATTACGCTGACCTCCCCAGCGGGCTAAACAAATCACAAAAAAAATCTTTTATTGCTCCGGCAATCAGTTGTTAATTCCCCAAAATGCATGGGTAAGACAATTCAGCGATGGTTACCGATAGTTTTGACATAACAAAGACTTGAAAACATAAGTTCAGTGATAATCGACCAAGAGTTTCATCGACATTTATTCACTGAAATTCAACGGCTCGTCATCATGCTCACCGACAGATTGTTAGTAAGTTTCTAGCATTCTGAACGCAGTTGTTACCCTATCGGGGCGTTTTTTTAACAGGACGCGCTATTCATCCTTTCCGTTAAGGGGGAGGATGAATAGCGCGCACACCAAAGGTGTCCTCTTTGTTGGTTATTCTGGTGTTTACTGTTGCTCGATGTATTGGCCGATGATCGCTATCGTAGCGACGCCACACGATGCCGCGAAATAAGACGGTGACCACAACGCGTTGCCCCAGCGTTTCTTTGAAACACTTGTATATTGCTTCTGGCGAATTATGCGACTGGATACAACTCAATGAGAAAAGGTCTTTTTTTGATGGCGGTAAAACTCAGCGTTTTTATCGCTTTCTTCATGGGCATCTTGTTGATTCCGTTACTTGGCATGCCCGAGCGTGGCGAAATCTCGCCGCAGATGATTCCGTTTTTCTTATTTGCCGTCGTCGTAATGGTTTTTAAGTTTGCGTTACCAAGCCTGCTTAAAAAGCACGGTGCGGTTTTGTTCAAAGGTGATCAGGCGATTGAACTGACCAATTTGGTTGCTGTTTCGTTGGCGATCGGGGTGCTTTGGCGCGTGGTGTTGACTCAAATCGCAGCCATTGCCTTGCAACAATTTATTTATTTATTTTTTGCTATGCTCGCCGACTTTGTATGGCTTGAGTTACTCATGGCCGCACTGATATTGTTTTTACAGTGTTTTGTGTCTGTTTGGTGGCTGTTGCGATTTCCGATGGGACGTTACCGTGTGCGACCCATCACCGCGTCTTAATCATGCCACTGAACCAAACAAATTGACTGCCAATGAATATGGTCTTCGGTAAGGGAATTCGTCATGGCAAGGTTTAAACGCTACATCGGCATCGATTATTCGGGTGCGGCCACACCAACATCAGGTCTGAAAGGCTTGCGCGTTTATCTGGCCACTGAAAAAAATGGTGCCGTTGAAGTATTGCCACCCGCCGGTGGTAGTAAGTATTGGAGTCGGCAAGGGATTGCGTTGTGGTTAACCGATCGATTGAATGAAGATGTTAAGACTGTGGTTGGGATTGACCATGGCTTCTCTTTTCCTTTGCGTTATTTCGAGGAACATCAATTGGCGCTTGATTGGCCAGCCTTTTTGGATGATTTTGAACGCCACTGGCCCACAGCCGAAGACGATACTTATGTTGACCATGTGCGCCATGCGATGGTTGGTAACGGTGCGGCCCGTTCGGGTAACCCGCGCTGGCGCCGTGCCTGCGAATTGAAATGTCGCGCCAAATCGGTCTTCCACTTTGATGTTCAAGGATCTGTTGCCAAGTCTACTCACGCCGGCTTGCCTTGGATAAGATATCTTCGCCAGCACCAAGGCAGTCGCCTGCATTGCTGGCCTTTTGATGGCTGGACCACCCCAAACGAGGGTTCAGTGGTGCTAGAAGCCTACCCGGCGGTTTACAAAAAGGACTATCCTGTGGGTGATCTCACGCCCGATCAACATGACGCCTTTTCAGTGGCGCAATGGCTCAAAGATGCTGATCGGGATGGCCGTTTGGCGGCGGCTTTGCAGCCCCAACTGTCGATCGAAGAGCAGCGCTTAGCAGTTGTAGAGGGTTGGATTCTAGGTGTGAGCTGAGCCTGCTCAGGGTTCATTCTTTTGATGTGCCTGACGTTGTTGTTCCATCAAGCTGCACCAATCCCAAGATGGGTCGGCAACAGTGGAAAGTTGGTCAAGTAACTGTGCAACAATCTCGGTGACAGGCAGTGGCATGCCGAGTTGCTGAGCCTCTTGAAGCACCAAGCCCAAGTCTTTTTTCATGAGCGTGCTAGAAAACCCGAAGTTATATTCGCTATTGAGCATGGCTTCAGAGCGATTTTCCATCATCCAGGACGTCGATGAGCCTTTGCGCATGACCTCAAGAACCTGTTTGGTGTCTAGCCCCTCGCGTTCAGCGAAGGCCAACCCCTCTGCAAGCGCTTGACCAATACCAGCCACACAGATTTGATTGGCCATTTTCGTGAGTTGTCCGGCGCCCGAAGAGCCCAGCCAAGTGGTTTTACTCGCATAGCATTCGATGATGGGTTGGATTTTCAGCCAAGCTGTTTCGTCACCACCACCCATGATGGTCAAGCTACCCTTTTCAGCACCAACGGTCCCACCAGAAACAGGCGCATCCATGAACGAAACCATTTGAGCCTTGCCTTTGGCACTGAGCTCGCGGGCGATTTGTGCCGATGTGGTCGAATGATCAACCCAGATGGTGCCAGGTGCTAGGTATTCTAAGCACGTATCCCAAACCTGTTGAAGTTGAGCATCAGCAGGCAGTGCCGTTAATACGACTTCGGCACTGGCGCAAGCCGAAGCAAGTGTGGCTGACACCGTGCCAGAGAATCTCGAAGCCCACGTCTTTGTGGCACGATCGCTCGGGTCGTAGACCGTCAGCTCGTGTCCTCGGTCAGCGAGATGCCCCGCCATGTGCCACCCCATACGGCCTAAGCCAATAAAAGAAATTTTCATGTGTTATTTCGCCTACCCTTTCTATTGTAATTTGAGTGTAACGGAACGCGTTCTAGGTGTTGCGTACAGCGCCAGACGATTAAAAAATCAAACCCAAATAATACAAGTACACGCGTTTGCATCCACGGCACGCCAATTGACGACTGCCTATTAAAAATCTTTGAATTGGAGTCCTCGAGATTCGAAATAACTCAGATTTGCAATTTCGGCATTGCATAAATAATCTCCAACTAGCCAATACTAAATTATTCTACGGATCGATAAGAGAAATTTCTTGCAGATACTTGCATCGAAGAGCCATGAATTAGTGACTGGTTTTGGAAAGTTCCAGCCGCTCTTGGTTGATAAACGAGCTATAAAAAAAGACATGGGCATCAACAAGAATTCAGTCAAACGCTAATGGCGCCTTTGCAGACAAAAAATAACTACAGTTGCAATGCAGTCTTAAGGTATGCTGTACTTCAAGACATATCGTCTGTGGCTAAACGCACAAAAACCGATTTCTTCTTTGACGCCAAGAGGTCATCAAGCACAGTGTTGATTGGTATCTTCGACCCAATGTTTTCTGTCTTGTACCTTGCTCTTCTTTCTCATTAACAAAGGTAACCCCTGACATGACAATATCCTTTTCTCGCACGATGCCATCAATGTATCGATGGGCGCCTGTTGTATTGACCTCGCTGGTTTTGGCTGGTTGTGGCGCTGGTGCTGGTCTTAGCGCAGATAAGCAGTCTGGATTTTTAGAGGGTAGCTACAGTCGTTTACAGCAGGTGGAAAGTCCTGAAGATGGCGTCAATATCTATCGTTACAAAAACCCAACGTTCAAGATGTCGGATTACAAAGGTGTGATGATCAACCCAGTGGTCATTTACCAAACGGCGACGGCTGATACCGCTGGCAAAGGCATCACCGAAGAGACCATCTATAAGGTTCGCCAAGAGATCGATTCGACCCTAACGCGTGGCGCAAGCGAACGTTTTAATGTGGTGACTAAGCCAGGTCCAGGTATTGCTCGGGTGAGTATTGCGATCACGGGTGCCGAGGCAATTGGCGAGGGCTTTAAGCCGCGCAACCTAATGCCAATTTCGGCCGTTATGAAAGTGGCCAGTGAAGCCGCAGGTGTGGATAGCAAGAATGCCATGATCGTGGTTGAAGCCAAGGTACAAGACAGTGTGTCTGGTCAGTTACTCGGCGAAGCGGTTTACACCGTGGCTGGCGAAAGCTTTCGTTTGCAGTCAAGTTCGGTTGAGGCTTTCCAGGCATTGGCAACGAAGTGGGTAAAAACCGCTTTACGCGAGGCAGTCGAAGAAAAGGCGCGCATTCAATAAGCGCCAGTTTTTTGGTGGTGAGTGAGTCGTTAGTGCGGCGCGTCAGACGGTGAGTTGGCGCCCGCAAGCGACGCTAGTGCTTGAACTCGCCGCTCTTTGAGCGCTCCGCAAATAAACAGGTAGACCGTGACGGGCACCAGTATCTGAAACGGGATCAACAAAAAGACGACGAACCAGCCTGTTGACATGAACATGTCGTAGCTTGGCCCCTCGTGTGCGGAGAGATAGAAACCCGCAATCGTGAGCCCTGACAGTAGTGGTCCGCTACTTACCAGTAACAAACACCAGCGCCAAAAAAAAGGTGGCTGGTATTTTTTTGTGGTGATCACCGGCAGCAGGCTAAACCAGGCAACAAATGACAAATACAGGGCAGGAAAAAAGAAGGTTTGCATGGTAATGACAGCGTCATTTTTAAGGGCAGTTAGAAAGCAAGGGTCACGCAGTATCGCAACTAAGATATTAACTTACCCTTAGCCAGAGTTTCAGCAAAAGCCACTTTAATCTGTTCATCGCTACGACTGGTTTTTAACGCAAGCCACATGATCAAGAGGCTAAAGACCATGGTGACAACCATGGTTGCGATAAAGGAAAGCGTGTCGTTGCCACCCAATCCATGGGCGCTGAGCTGGCTGACTGTCCAAATCCCACCAAAGTACGGCACCAACCACGCAGCCCCTTGCCATTCATAAGCAATCAGTGATTGGCGGCTGATTAAAAAGTGGTAGATCGCATGTAAAACCACGACTAGGGCGATGATTTGGAACAGAAAACTGACAGTTTCTGCACCCGACCACAAGATAATCCAATTGGCGCTCACGAATGCGACCGGTGCAATCCAGAACGCGCCGCGTAGCCTGAATGGTCTTGGTGCATCTGGAATGGCCCGTCGCAAACGCAACAGTAAGATGGGTCCGATGCCATAAGACAACACCGTGATCGATGAAATGTAGCCCACCATCTTTTGCCAAGACGGAAATGGGAAAAAAAATGCCAGGCCAACCAAGTAAGTGGCGATCAAGGCAACCCATGGCACCCCTTTTGCATTCACGCGGGCTAGGGCTGCTGGCAACGTACCGGTCTGGCCGCTGGCCATCACCACACGTGAAGTCGTGGTGGTGAACACAAAGCCGCAGGCGCCTGGAGAGATAACGGCGTCAGCATACAAAATGCTGGCCCACCAACTGGCGCCAACAATGGTTGAGAGCGCTGCCAAAGGACCAATCAGCCCTTGCAAATGCAAGCCCGACCAACCGCCTTGAGTGAGCATGGCTGGCGGAATCGCCATGATGAAGGCCCATTGCAGCAGCACATACAGTGCTGTACCAATCACAACGGTGCCAATGATGGCGATGGGTAAGTTTCGTCCTGGGTTATCGGTTTCACCCGCCAAGTCGATCGCTTGCCGAAACCCGAACAGACTAAAGAAGACGCCACCGGTGGCAATCGCCGTAAACACCCCTTCAAAACCGGCACGTGGTGCGGCAACAGATAGGTTCTCTGGATGCCACGAATACCCCATCAGAATCAACGCGGTGGCCACTGGTACAAAAAGCTTCCACCACGTTACCCAAGTGTTCAACCCCAAAACGGTGCTAATCGTCAAAAAATTCAGCGCAACCATCAGGCCAAGCAAAAGGCTCGCCACCAGCATACCGCGAGAGGTGAGTACATCGGTTTGGCTGTCGGTCAATCCGGGTATGTAGGCATCGGCATACGTGACGATAGCCATGGTTTCAATCGGTGCGATAGCCACATAGGCCAGCATCAGTACCCAACCCCAAATAAAACCCAGTCGTGCGCCATGGCTGACGTAACTCATGTGGACCAAGGCACCGCTTAAGGGAAAGAGCGTGGCGAGCTCAGCAAAAACCAACGCCAACAACAGCACGATGACCCCACCGATGACCCATGACCAAATGCTCAAGGGGCCCGCTTGCAGGGCTGTTTCAAGCGGACCGAAAAGCCAGCCCGAACCGATCATGCCGCCCACACCCGCAAATAGCAGACCGAGCAAACCCGCTTGGTGCTTTAGCTCCCGACCTTTTGCTGACATGCTGACAGATCCTGTTGCAATCAAATAATTCAAATCGTAACAGTGATGCCATGTCAGGGTTGTGAAAAGGCTTAATGGCCTGAATCGGGATGGCAAGACGCCAAAAAATCCATCATTTCAGTAGCGTCTTTGTGTAAGTAAAAGCGAACCATCTTTTCGTTGAAGGATTTCGCTTGAGAGGCCGGCACACTAATCGCATCAATGCCGGCCATCATCAAAACGCCATTCATCATGAATCGTGATGTGCGCTTGTTACCGTCAAAGAAAAACTGCTGAAGTGCGCCAAATAAGAAAAATGCAGCAGCCCGTTCAAAAGGTTCAGGAACCTCTTTCTCTAGTGCGAGAATACCTTCGCTAAAAACGAGATTCAGTTCAGTTGCGTTGGCAATCGTTGGTAAAGGTGTGTATCGGCCTTGCTCACCGAGGGCAACGTCTGGCGTGTAAAACTTTTCTGCGCCTTCGCCTCTAAAATGACCCCATTCCAAAGCTTCTTTTGCAGCCACCAAAGCATGAAGCTCGGTAAAAGTCGATTTGTTCAATAAGAATTTGCCCGCTTTAACCAATGCCAGTAGGTGTTTTGAACTTTCAGCTAGATTAAGTACTTGCTCTTGATCGGAGACCTTTCTCCCACCAACCGTGACGCCATCCATCAAGGTTTTGACTTCAGGAAAAGTCAATGGGTTACCTTCCAAAACGGAGGCATCCCATACAAACTCTGGGAGCATCCGGTGGAATCGGAAAGCCACTCGTTCTATGGAGTGGGTCGAAAGATTGGCAGGGACGTTGGTGCGGTCCCACTGGAAACCCAATGCCTTAAAAAGCGTCATTTTTATCCTCACCCAGCACAAAATCTAATTTCTTAAGTTGTGATTGTATGGCGACAATATTGGGTGGATAACAACAACTCGGTCGGTCGAGCTTCGTGTATCGCCAGAAAAAATCGTCGCAGCGGGCTATGAACGCGTGGGATTTTTGATTTCGTATGGGATCTCGTGATCAATTGTGTCCCAGATGAACCGTCCGGCCGGCACTCTTTGTTCTTCAGCAATGTGAGACACCAGGCCCGCGGCTCGGGAAATCACGGCAAACCCACGCATGAGGTGCGAAGGCACACCGATCTCACCCAATAAAGCCGCAGTGGCACCGGTGGCATTGATGGTGATGTGTTTGCCGTACACCTCATCAACGGTATTGCCCAGCAGGCGCAACGCTTTGAGGTAGTGGCCAGGGAGTTCGGGTTCGTTGTCAGCCATTTCAAACAGCTTAACGGTGCGTGGATCGTCGGGCTTGTGCAAGTGATGACCAAAACCCGGCAAGTGCTCGCGCGCTTGGCGAATGGCAGTGACAATTTCTAACGCCTTTGCTTTGGGGTCGTCGGCGTGCACCAATTTGTCTAAAATTTGCGCATTGTTTTCCATGGTGCCCACGAACTGGCTACCCACGGCCATGAGACCAGCGGCGACCGCACCTTGCAAGTTCTCTGGTGCGCTCATGTAGACCATGCGCGTGGCGATAGCACTTGGCGTGAAGCCATGCTCCATGAGCGTGATGAGCACCGCATCCATGATGCGCATGTCAA
>CALBEY010000106.1 GCA_937888805.1 uncultured Burkholderiaceae bacterium | reverse complement strand
CGGGGTATTGCGGATACCTATGTCGCTTTTCTATTGCCACTTGAAACTGAGTTCGGCTGGAGTCGCTCAGGCATTTCGAGCGTCTATTCAATCTACATGCTGGCAAACGGCCTTTCAGCCCCATTCATTGGTGTGCTCTTTGATCGTTGGGGACCCCGGGTGGTCTACACCACCGGCATTCTGATCATGGGTTCTGCCTATGTCACTGCGGGTCACTTAAACGAATTGTGGCAATTCCATTTTTTTATTGGTTTGGCCGGTGGCATCGGAATTTCAGCGCTTGGCATGGTGCCCTCGACGAGCCTCATCAGCCGGTGGTTTCGCGGCAACACCAGCACCGCCATTGGTATCGCTTATGCTGGGTTTGGTGCTGGTAGTCTCTTGGTGGTGCCCTTCGCGCAGTATCTGATCGATTGGCAAGGCTGGCGTACCGCATACTTCGTGTTGGGTGGTGTGCTGCTCAGCTTTCTACCCATCGTGCTGGTGATGCCTTGGAAACGCATCAAGGCCGGCCGTCAAGATCCCGATGCGCCTGTTTTACCGGTCGGCAAAAGCCGCCTGAGCCTCGAGCCCTTGCTTGAAGCCTTTAAAACTCGGGCGTTTTGGGCGTTAGCACAGGTTTTTTTCTTCACCGCGTTCGCGATTTACATCGTTTTGGTTCAAACCATCGTTTTCTTGGTGGAATCCGGTTTCACACCACTTCAAGCCGCCACAGCCTTTGGCATGGCAGGCATGCTGTCGGTTATTGGTGTGAGCACGGCCGGATTCATGGCCGATAAGTTCGGCGCGCGACCAACGGTCACGGCAACCTTTGTCTGCACCTTTTTGGGTATTGTTTTGCTGTTTGTTTTGTCGTACTTTCCCTCGCAATGGGCCTTGGCTTTGTTTGTGTTGCTATTTGGCATTGCGCAAGGCGCTCGAGGCCCCATCGTCTCAACCATTTCAGCGCGCGCCTTCCCCGGCAAAGCCCAGACCACTATTTACGGCACAATCTATGCGTGTATGTCGATAGGGGCAGCCTTAGGCGCTTACACTTCAGGCCTACTCTATGACTTGAGTGGCACCTATCGGCTGGGATTTGCATTTTCCATGGTGAGCGTTCTGTTGGCAGTCACCCCATTTTGGACGTCGTCAGCGATCGCCGCACCCCGACCGAAAGCCTAAGCTCAAGTCTCGCTTGAAATGGAGGCTATGGATGCGGTTTTGGCGACATTTCGTACTGATCCTGGGTGCAGTGAGCATCGGCGCTTGTAGCTC
>CALBEY010000105.1 GCA_937888805.1 uncultured Burkholderiaceae bacterium | reverse complement strand
GCCTAGCGTGGCCTAGCGTGGCCTAGTGTGGCCTAGCGCGTCTTACCAGGGCCATGTACTGACTAACGAATAGACTGAAAGAAGCGAGCCAGCTGGGCGGGCAGCCAGTTCAAATGTCCTGGGAATTCGCCAGTTGTAAAACCCACGTGTCCGCCCTGAGCCGGTTGGTGCAACGTGACGCTGGCGCTGGCATCTTTGGTGCCAGGCAAGGAAGGCTCAGGGATGAACGGGTCATTGCGTGAATTGATCACCAATGTTGGAAGCGTGATGTAACGAAGCCATGGCTTGCTGGATGCTTTTTCCCAATATTCCTGAGCGTCTTTAAAACCGTGCATTGGGGCGGTGTACACGTCATCAAAATCGCGTAGTGTTTTGGCGCGGCTAAGACGAGTGACATCAATGGCACCAGGAAAGCGGGTGGCCTTTTCCATGGTTTTTGGGCGCATGGTGCGCAAAAAGTGCCGGGTATAGAGCTGACGACATACCCAGTCTTGACTGAGCTTATTGCCTGCGGCCACCAGATCGACAGGCGCCGAGACACTCACTGCGGCTTGCAGTTTTGGGTTTTGCCCAGGGTGCTCGCCCAAGTACTTCAACAAAGCATTGCCGCCTAGTGAGACGCCTGCGATGTGCCATTTGGCAAGCGGGGAGCGTCCAAGGGTCGCTTGCAGGATAAACCCTACCTCGTCGCTGTCGCCTGAATAATAAGCGCGTGCCAAGCGGTTTGGTGTACCCGAGCACCCTCGGAAATGAGCCAAAACCACCAGCCAACCGCGGGCACGGAAATACTGCATGATTGATTGTGCGTAGCGACTACTGCTGCTACCTTCGAGACCGTGCAGCAATATCAAGGCCGGGGTATCTCCCATTGCCGCAATGATTTGGCGGTCATCATCATTGATCCAGCGAACCGCAGCCAAGCCTCGCGCCAGCCCCTCGGTTTGGATCGATTGGTGACCCGGGCTTGTGACAATGCCAGGCGCGCTCCAATCGAAATCCAGAAAATCACCGTCAGGCGTGTCAATCCGCTCGCGCACAAAACGAACCCGATTGGTTGGGGCCAATAAGGCTCCATAAAGGGTCTGTAAATGACCGCCTGGTAACCACCGGGGGCTAGGGCAAGGCGAGGAGTCAATGAAGGCCGTCAAGGCGGTGTTCCTGCGTTAGTGAAGGGTGCCAGGGGTGTCATGCAGGTCAATGGCGCTGGCTTGTCGTGGGGCTGCTGATGCGTGGTGAAGAACCATTTTCCAACCATTGGTACCTTTGTGAAACACATTGGTGGCGTAGCAATAGGCATACTCATCACCTTTAGGCCCCTGAGCGCTGATTTGCTCCACAACCGTGTGGGTTGCACCCACCATGGTTTGAAGTTCGATGCCTTTGGAAATCTGGATATGCAGACAGCCGTGCCTTAGAATTTGCTCCCATGATTCGCGCACCGCTAAGTGGCCAATGAGGCGCAACCCACCAGGGTGCACGCAAACGATTTCCTCATCATCTGCCCAGACTTGCATTAACTGACCCACATCACCACGGGCCAATGCCTCGTAAAAGGCAAGCTCGGCTTCTCGCGCACTAGCAAACATGGGTGTGATTAATGACCATGGTCAGGGATAACCGTGCCAGGGGCTAAGGTGTAGACCGTCGAGCAGTACGGACATTTCACCGTTCCTGTCTGCGTGATGTCTAAAAAGGAACGCGGGTGCATGCTCCAAAGCGGTGCCTTGTCTCCTGGGCAGTGCAATGGTAAGTCTTGTGCTGTCACAGTCACAGCTTGTGAGCTCAGCGTTGACCCCTCAGGTGTGGGCGATGCATTGTTGCCGGAAACAGACTGATTCATGCCGCAAATTCCATATTTATAAAATGTCACTCCCATTGTACCAAGGGGGACACTACAATCTTGTTAAATATTCTTAAGTACGTGCGATGCACGACAAAAGTGCCCAGGAAGTGCTGTGTCAGATTCACCCAACCATAGTTTGCAGGCCGAGAGAAAAAAAGCCATTCGCGAGGGCCTACTAGCTGTCAGACCGGCGCTCGTTGCGACCTTTACTTGGGGGCTGGTGACGGGCGTGGCGATGGTTAAGTCTGGTCTCACCGAGAACGCTGCTATCGCGATGACACTTTTGGTTTACGCTGGAACGGCGCAACTCACTTCTTTGCCGCTCATTGCCTCAGGCGCCCCGCTTTGGCTTATTTTTGCCGCTGGCCTGATTGTGAATCTGCGGTTCTTGATTTTTAGTGCTGCGCTTCAGCCCTACTTCAGAGACTTGCCTTGGTTTAAGCGCTTGGCTTACGGTTACTTCACCACCGATATGTCCTTTGTGTTGTTCATGCCGCGATTTGGTGACGCCACCCCAAAAGGCACGCCGTATCAGCGGTGGTTTTTTCTATCCACCATCGCACCGGGGTGGTTGACTTGGCAGAGTTCTTCGATGCTGGGCATCATGCTAGGCACACTTGTGCCCACCTCATGGGCGCTCGATTTTGCGGCTGTTCTTGCTTTGATGGCTATCACCATTCCTTTGGCCAATAGCCGACCCATGCTGGTGGCCATGTTGGCCGCAGGCGTGACCGCCTGGGTGGCGCAGCCGTTGCCACTACGCCTTGGGTTACTGGCGGCGGTGGTGGTGGGTATTGTGGCGGGTATTTGGGCTGAAAAATCTTATAAGAAGGCCAGACGTTGATGCCCATCGAGCTATTGCAACCCGACGAATGGTATGTACTCGGTGCAATTGCCTTGTTGGTGGTTTGTACCTTTTTGACGCGCGCCTCTTACCATTTGTTTGGTCATCGCATCCCTTTGGGCGAGGGTGTGCGTCGGGCTTTGCGTTACGCACCCGCTGCTGCATTGACGGCCATCATTGTGCCGGCGCTGCTGCCTTGGTCAACGCAAGGTTTCACCGCAACCATCGATGAAAAAATAGTAGCTGCACTCGTGGCCATCTGGATTTTTAAGCGCACGCGCAATAATTTGGCGATGATCGTGGGCGGCATGGCAGTGTTTTGGGTGATGCGGGCTATTTTTGGGTAGTTTGGGGAAAAAACCACTAGAACGGTGGCAAACCGTCAGACCTTACTGTAGTTGCAGTACACTTTGTGTTGATCTTCTAGTCTATATCGATGACACCAACAACACACACACCCGAAAACACTGGTGCACCTGACAGTGCAAACCCAGCAGCCGCCGACATTCAGGCCCTCCCATCCTTTGATGCCCTCGGTTTGCATGAAACAATTCTAAAAGCAGTCAAGGACACCGGATACACCACTGCCACGCCGATTCAAGCGCAGGCCCTGCCTGTTGCTATGGCCGGTCAAGACGTGATGGGTGCCGCTCAGACGGGAACTGGCAAAACAGCGGCCTTCACGTTACCGATTTTGCACCGGCTGATGCCTTTTGCCAGCGCCAGCGCGTCGCCAGCGCGTCATCCAGTGCGTGCGTTGATACTGACGCCCACCCGAGAGCTTGCTGATCAGGTTTATGAAAGTGTGGTGCGCTACGGCAAGCACACGCCATTGCGCTCGGCAGTGGTTTTTGGGGGTGTGGATATCGCCCAACAGAAATTGGCCTTACGTAACGGTTGTGAAGTCCTGATTGCGACTCCAGGTCGCTTGTTAGATCACTTGACACAAAAAACCGTCAACCTGTCTCAGGTCGGGATTTTGGTGCTCGATGAGGCAGATCGCATGCTTGACATGGGGTTTTTACCGGATCTTGATCGCATCATTCGCTCACTGCCCGAAAGCCGGCAAACGCTGTTGTTTTCGGCCACGTTTAGTAACGACATCCGCAAGCTTGCCCGCACTTACATGAAGCACCCTGTTGAGCTCGAAGTCGCTCAGCGTAACGCCACTGCTGACACGGTGACCCAGATCGCCTATCCCGCGCAAGGCGACGAAAAGCGCGCCGCGGTTGTGCATTTGGTGAAGTCTCGCAAATTAAATCAAGTGATTGTGTTTTCAAATACAAAAATTGGTACCGCTCGGTTGGCCCGTCAACTGGAAAAAGATGGCATTCGCGCTGAGTCAATTCATGGTGATAAAACCCAAGCCGAACGGATGAAAGCACTTGAGGCTTTCAAAGCCGGTGAGCTTGAAGTGCTCGTGGCCACTGATGTGGCAGCACGTGGCTTGGATGTGGCTGGCATTCCATGTGTCATCAATTATGACTTGCCGTATAACGCCGAAGATTACGTGCACCGCATTGGTCGCACTGGCCGTGCTGGCGCATCGGGCGATGCCATTTCCTTATTTGCACCAAACGAAGAAAAGTTATTGATCGAAATCGAGAAGCTAACGCGCCAAACAATGGAACGCGGAACCCTCGATTTGCCCCGTGCAGAAGGGGTACGTCGTTCAAGTCACAGCAGTAGCGAGAGTGCAACAGGCGCAACGTCGCGAGCCCCAGCTCGTGTTAGTGACAGTGCCTCAATTGGTTCAGCCTCAGCGGATGCCACCAGCCGCAAAACCAACGGTGGCAGCCGTCGATCATCGTTGGGTCGGCCAAAGGCACCCGTTGACGAGTTTTTCTTTAAGCCATACGAGCCCTCACCCACGGCATCAACCAGTCGTGCCCAACCCAGCAATCCGATCAAAGACAAAAACAAACCCGCCATTGGTTTGTTACTCAGTGCCCGTAAGCCAGCTCCGCCAGATGGTAGTCAGTCTTAGGGCTATCTGGCCAAAGAGAGCAAGCGTTGTCGTACGTTTGGCAGTTGTGTGTTGACCGCTGTGGGGTTTGGTTCTGTGGCTAATGTTTCGAGCAAGCGTTCAAGCTGATTGATGTGCGGCAGCATGGCCCCAAAAAACCGTACTTGATTGCTGGCTTCAATCAAAATCGTTGGGAAGTCTTCGACATCTTCTTCACCGAGCAGCTCGGGATAGTCTTCGATGTCAGCCCACACAAAAATTGTCTCAGGCAAAGTTTCAGCGAGTGCGGCCAGTTTGGTTCGGTAAATCCCGCAGGTGTCGCACCACGCCGCGCAGAAGCACACTACCAGAGGCTGCTCTGTCAACAGCCGCTGTTTGAGTTGATTGCAATCGGGCAATAAAAGGGTCATGGGTGTTACACCGTCTTTAGTTTGTCTATGATAGCGATGTTTACCACCGAAGCGAATAGTTCCTATCTTATGGTCGACACATCGAGCCAGCCTCAGGCGAATCAAGTCCGCGCGCATAGCCGTGATATTGGGTTGGCTTTTTGGCGCGCGCTTAAATCGCAGTGCCATCCCAGGATGATTTTTGCGTTGTTTTTACCGGTTATGGTTACGATTGTGTTGGGCATTGTTTTGCTGTGGTTTGGTTGGACACCATTGACTGATTGGTTGTCCTTGCAACTCACCGAGTCGGCGGTTCCAGGCGCCATTGAGCCCTTGATTAGCACCACGGCTTTTTTGGCGATAAAAGCGTGGTTGATCCCGATAGCGGCCTTCATTATTTTGATGCCGGTGGTGGGTATTGTGGGATTGGCTGTGGCTGCCATTTGGGTCATGCCCATGGTTTTGGCACACGTCGGGCGACGCGATTATCCCGATGTCACCCCACAAGGACGCCACGCTGTGGTGATCAGCGTTTGGAATGCCATTTGGGTCAGTGTGTTGTTTTTGTTGGGTTGGCTCATCACCTTGCCGTTGTGGTTGATCCCCCCTTTGGGTCTGGTGCTGTCGTTGTTTTGGTGGTCGTTTGCTTTTTCCCGAATGATGCGAGTCGACGCGTTGGTCGACCACGCCAGCCCGTTAGAGCGCAAGTTGCTGTGGCGCGATCGTAACGGTGGGTTTTGGTTGTTGGGGCTGGCTTGTGCTGTTTTGAATTTATTTCCACCGGCCTGGGTGTTTTTGCCCGTCTTTTCTGGTTTGGTTTTTTCTCATTATGGTTTTGAGGCGTTGCGACAGCTGCGGCAATCGCCCCAACCACCTTTGGACTTGGCCGACACGCTTGAGGCCATTTCTTAACGTTCAATCGACAAGGTAAATTAAATGTCAGACAAAATTTCTGCGGTCGAAACGGCGCCTGCGCGATTTGGCATGATCATCGTTGGCGATGAAATCTTGTCGGGGCGTCGGCAAGACAAGCACTTTCCACAACTGCTCGAATTGCTTTCAGCGCGTGGACTAAGCCTGTCTTGGTTGCGCGTGTTGCCCGACGATCGCGCTCTCTTGACGCAAGCGCTGCGTGAATCGTTTGCCAGCCAAGAGATTGTCTTTTGTTGCGGCGGTATTGGTGCCACGCCTGATGACCATACCCGGCAAGCGGCTGCTGCAGCCTTGGATTTGCCCCTCGCGCTGCACCCTGAAGCTGAGCGTGAGATCACCTTGCGATGTGCCGAGATGGCCGCCACCGGCCAAGGCAGTGCTGACATGGCTTTGCCAGATAACCAGCGCCGCTTGCAGATGGGCACATTTCCAGAGGGTGCTGAGATCGTGCCCAACCCATACAACCGAATCCCAGGCTTTTACATCAACCGACATACCTTTGTGCCGGGCTTTCCCGTCATGGCTTGGCCTATGCTGGCGTGGACCCTAGACAATCGGTATGCCGATTTGCATCACCCCGTGTTGCAAGATGAGCAATCGTTCATTGCTTTCGATATCCCTGAGTCGCGCATCACGCCAACGCTTGAAGAAATCGAGCAGCGCTGGCCCAAGGTCAAGGCCTTTAGCCTGCCTTCGATGGGTGAAGACCGTCGAGCCCGTCACATTGAGCTCGGTGTCAAAGGCCCCAACGAATACTTGCCTGATGCCGTGGCGTTTTTGCGACAAGAGGCCCAAGCCCTTGGGGCGACCCTTGAGCCAACCATTTCGCGCGCAGGCAACCCCGTGACTTAAAGGACTGATTTTCGTTGGGTTCGCGAAAGCCTTGTCTTTTTGGTGGGCATTTCATACTATGATTGGGTTTTGTTGCGGTGCCGCAATTGCCGCTCTTTTGGTTTGCGGCGCTAGTCGGGAGCCAAACCATGCCAAGAATAAAATCGCCAACGACACCAGCGCCAGGTTTTGCGGTTGATGCCAGCCCTCAGAGTCATGCCAGCGGCATGGCCATACAAGTCATTGACCGTGCCACACGTCTTTTGGATGCATTGGCAAGTGAGTCCGACCCTGTCACGCTGAAGTCCTTGGCACAAACAACTCAATTGCACCCATCAACAGCCCATCGCATTTTAAATGACTTGGTCTTGGCTCGGTACGTGGAGCGCGTTGACAGCGGTCTTTACCAACTCGGCATGCGTTTGCTTGAGCTTGGTTCGTTGGTGAGGGGGCGCCTAAACGTGAGAGAGGCGGCCGTAGACGCCATGCAAGCATTGCACAAGCTCACGGGACAGACGGTTAACTTGTCGATTCAGCAAGGCGACGAGATCGTTTATGTTGACCGGGCTTGGAGTGAACGCTCGGGCATGCAAGTGGTGCGCGCCATTGGTGGGCGCGCGCCGCTACACCTGACATCCACAGGTAAGTTATTTTTGGCGGCTGCTGATCCACGACATGTGCGTGCGTATGCCACTCGCACGGGTTTGGCTGGCAACACCCGTAACAGTTTGACGGCCTTTGATGCTTTAGACCGTGAATTGGCACTGATCCGTCGCCATGGTTACGCTCGCGACAATGAGGAGTTAGAGCTCGGTGTGCGGTGTATTGCGGCTGGGATTCACGACGACACGGGCCGGTTGGTGGCGGGTTTGTCCATCTCCGCACCTGCTGAGCGCTTGCAAGATGGCTGGGTTCAGCGCTTGGTTGAAACAGCCCAAACCATTTCCGAAGCATTGGGCTTTGAGCCAGGTCGGTCGGGGCACTAAGTGCTGCACTGAGTCCGCATGGTGGCAAATTGAGACATTATTCCAACTTATTTGTGCAATGCACAAAAAAATATTGACAGGCCAAATTTAGAGGCTAAAATAGCAATTGTGCAGTGCAACATTTTGCGCCAATTGAATAAGCTGTTTGACCTGACAACTGGAGATTACAAATGAATCAACTACCCAAAGAAATGCTTGAATCACAAAAAGCAACCCTCGAAGCCATGATGGCTTTCCAAGGCACCGTGTTTGGTGGTTTCGAAAAACTCGTTGACTTGAACTTGAAAGTCATGAAAGCCACGATAGACGAAGCTTCACAAAAGACTCAGCAAGCCATGGGCATCAAAGATGCGCAAGAAGCTGTTGCCATGACTTCAGGCTTGATCCAACCATCGGCTGACAAAGCCGCCGCTTACAGCAAGCATGTTTATGACATCGTGTCAGGCGTGCAGGCCGACTTGGCCAAGTTGGCTGAGGGCAAAGTCGCTGAAGGACAGAAGCAATTGCACGCCGCAGTGGATCAGTTTTCACGCAATGCGCCTACGGGTTCCGAAGGTACCATTTCGATGATCAAATCGTCTTTGGCTCAGGCCACTGCCGCCTATGACAGCATGAACAAAGCGGCCAAGCAGGCTGCCGAGGTTGCTGAGAAGAACTTGCATGCCGCCACCAGCGCGACATTCAAAGCCGCCAGCGATGCCGCAAGCAACGCGACCAAGACAGCCGGTCGTGCCCGCCGTACCTCAGCCTAAGTCTGAATTGAAGTTAAAAAGCCCCGTTGATGTTTAACGGGGCTTTTTTATATTTGGCGTGTGACTGCTTAATGGTTTTGCAAAGCTGCGATGGCTTTCACCGCTTCGGGAATAAGCCCTGGGCCTCGGTAAATCAATCCTGTGTAGATCTGTACCGCGTTGGCACCAGCCTGCATTTTTTCAGCGGCTTGTTGGCCATTCACAACGCCACCCACGCCAATGATCGGGAAAGTGGGCCCCAAAAGTGCACGCAATTGGCGAATCACGAGCAGCGACTTTTCGTGCACGGGTGTGCCTGACAGCCCACCAGCTTCCTGGGCGTGCGCCTGGCCTTCAACGCCTTGGCGGGAGATGGTGGTGTTAGTGGCGATGACGCCGTCGATGGCGTGTTTGGTCAGTGCCTCGGCAATGGTTTGAAGCTGGTCAGCATTCACATCTGGGGCAATTTTGACGGTTAAGGGCACCGCCTTTTTGTGTTGTTCGGCGAGCACTTGGCGCCGTGCATTAAGCGCTCCAAGTAACGCGTCTAAAGCTTCACTGCTTTGCAAGTCACGTAAGTTCTTCGTGTTTGGCGACGAGATATTGATAGTGATGTAATCGGCGTGCGGATAAACGCCATTTAAGCCGATCAAGTAGTCTTCTGCGGCGTTTTCAATGGGGGTGTCAGCGTTTTTTCCAATGTTTAAGCCCAGAATGCCGCCTTTGCGTCGATATTCACTGCGAGCCACATTATGTAGAAACTGGGTCAACCCATGGTTGTTAAACCCCAAGCGATTAATAAGGGCTTGCGACTCGGGCAGCCGAAACATCCGTGGCTTGGGGTTGCCGGGCTGAGGCCTCGGTGTGACAGTACCTACCTCAATGAAGCCAAATCCTAAGTTACCGAGTGCATCAATGTGCGCGCCATCTTTATCTAAGCCCGCAGCCAAGCCAACAGGGTTCTTTAAGGATAGACCCATCAAAACGGTTGGTGCTAATGGCAACTGATGCGACAAAGCGCGCGTGATGCGGCAATCATAGGCCTTTTGCAGGGCGCTCATGGTCGCTTCGTGGGCGGCTTCGGGATCCATCGCAAAAAGGGCGCGACGAACGAGTGGGTAGGCGGTAAAAATCGCGCTCATGGTGTTTTTTTAATTGGCCAGGTGATTCAGTGTTTGCGCTTTGAAGGTGGCAAGTGCGGACTCATCTAGCCATCGACCATTTAAGCGGAACTCGCTGGGTTTGAATTTATCTTTATAGGCCATTTTGGGGCTTTCTTTGATCCAGTAACCCAAATAAAGCCAAGCCAAATTCATGTTCTGGCATTGCTTGATCTGCCAGAGAATGCCGTATGTGCCCAAGCTGCCACTGATTGAAGGGTCATAAAATGTGTAAACCGATGACAGTCCCGTTTCGAGAATATCAACAATCGACACCATCTGTAGCTGTCCATTCTCATCACGAAACTCAACCAAGCGTGAGTTCACTCGACTGGCTAATAAGAACTGGCTGTATTGAGAACGACTGTCTTCATCCATGCCGCCGCCAGGATGGCGCGATTGTTGATAGCGGCTGTAGAGATCAAAGTGCTCTGCCGACCAAGCCAACTCTGTGACGAAGGCACGCAAATGACCGTGTTTTTTGGCGGCGCGGCGTTGGCTTCGGCTCGCCACAAACCGTGCGCAGTCAACACGCACAGGCACGCAAGCTCGGCAGTGATCGCACTGTGGTCGATAGGTAAATAGGCCACTGCGTCGAAAGCCCTCTTCAACCAGCCCCGAGTAGGCCTCAGCTTGCACCAAGTGCCCAGGTGCGGCGACTTGCGAGCGCGCCTGCTGTTGCGGCAAGTAGCTGCAACGGTAAGAGGCGGTGGCATAGAACTGGATTGCCGAGAAGGGGAGTTCTTGGATTTGGCTCATGGCAATTAATCGTAACCGATCGGTCGATTGAGGTGTGCCTGCCCAAGCAAAAAGTCGTGGTCTTGTTCGATTTGCCCAAAAGCGTTCAAGCGACCCGCAGGCCAAGGCAGGGCTTTTTGGGAGACTGCCCTAGTGACATGGGTCAGAAATGATGCTCGCCCGATCTCGCGGGCGCCAAGGCGTGCCAGATGATCGGTTTGCATTTGGCAGTCAATGAGAGTCACCCCATTGGCTTTTAAAAAGCGTACCAAGTAAACCATGGCAATTTTGGAAGTGTCAGGGCAGCGGCTAAACATGGATTCACCAAAAAACATTCGTCCCAAGCAAACGCCATAAAGGCCACCCACCAATGCTTGGTCAGACCAGACCTCAACGCTGTGTACCGCACCCAAGCGATGCCAGCGGCGATAGGCTTGTTGCATCACATTGTTGATCCAAGTGTCTTGATCGGCATCTGTGCCGCGCTGCGCACAGCCTGTTAGGGCGGCATCAAAGGCGAGGTCGGTGGTCACGGTGATGGTGGGTTGCGATGCGGTTGTTTGGGTACGCTCGATTTGTCGCAATCTTTTTTTTAATGACTGTGACAAATGAAGCTCATCGGTATAGAGCACCATTCGGGGATCGGGACTCCACCAAAGAACGGGCTGACCGTCACTAAACCAGGGAAAGATGCCCTTGCGGTAAGCCTCGTCGAGACGTTCTGTACCGAGGTCAAGGCCAGCGGCAACCAAGCCTGGTGGGTCTGTCAGCGCTGTTGAGGCATCGGGTAGTGGCTCGTCAGCATTGATCCAGCGCAGCGGCTCGTTCATGGCATTAGCCCCAGTCGTTTTTAACGGCTGGGTTCAAGTGAGTAATAGCGCGTGTCGAATTGACCGGTTTTAACGTCATTAAGGTAATGCTTCAGCGTGGTGGCCACGGATCGAAAAGATAAGTTATCCCAAGGGATTTCATCAAAACCGAAGTATTTCGCTTCAAGGCTTTCGGGACCAGGATCAACATCACCGTTGCTGGCGCTGGCCAAGAAGTACACGTGTATTTGGTCAACCATTGGAATGTCGATGACGGTGTAGAGCTTGCCCAAAGATACTTCGACACCCGCTTCTTCGCGCGTTTCGCGTAAAGCACCTTCACCAGTGGTTTCAGCCAGTTCCATAAAGCCCGCGGGCAGTGTCCAGGTATTGGCGCGCGGTTCTATCGCGCGTAAACACAATAGTATTTTGTCTTTCCAGACCGGTAGTGTGCCCACCACCAGTCGAGGGTTTTGGTAGTTGATGGCTCCGCAATGCTCACACAAATCACGTTCACGGTTATCTCCCGGTGGCATACGACGGGTGATGGGTGTGCCACATTGGCCGCAGTAGTTGCTTAAGCGTGGGGCGGGAAAATAGAAATCTGGGCTTTTATCCATGGTGCCTTATTCTAGACCAAGGCTGATGGCGTGTGATCAGATTCCTGGTGCTTGTGGGTTAGCAATGAACCCCAAACGTGAGGCGACGGCTTGGCCGTCCTTGAGTCGTTCGAGCTTGACGGGTTGCACACAGGCACTAAAGTGGCCTTGCGGGTCATGGATGGTTGTCTCGGTTTGGCTTGACTGCGACCACCAATCCAGGAGTGACATGCCTTGAACGGTGAGCAGTGTGTCGACCAACCGTACCAAGTCTTTGTCCACGATTTGACCGGCGCCGGTGGGTGACTGAATAAACAAGTGGCCGTTATTGTCAATCAACCAAAAATCAATTTTTTCAATCAGGTGCCCGTTGTGACTATGAAACTCGCCATGGGCATCATCGACAGCAATGACCAAAGGTGCCGCGTCAATGCGCACGAAAACACGCTGCGGTCCGTTCTGAAAAAACCAGCGACCCTCGGTGTCGTGGGTGTAATTGCGGTCTATAAAGCGCAAGATCTGTTTGTTCTCTATGGACTCGCCCGCACCGCCCAAGATGGCCTGTCCATCAGGATGTAATCGCCATTGACCGCGGGCTGAAAGTGACAGCCAGCCGTAAACAGCCGGCACATCAGGCCATCGCGCCAGGGCATCTAAAACGGCTTTATCCATGTTGATTATGGCCAGCAGGTGGCAGTTTTTTATAAAAAAACCACCAAAGACTCGCCAACTGAAAAACCAGTAGTACGCCAAATGACAGCCAAAGACCGGTTTCTCTGTCTGACCCCAGCCCAATAAAACCGTCAGCCAATAGTCCAATACCCCATTGCACGGCAAAGGCACCGGTGAACATGACCAAATTAAAGGTGGTCAGTACACGACCGGCAATGGCCTTGGGAAACATCAAAGCCGTTTGGGTTTGCATCAAGATAACAGCCGGGATGCCAGGCGCCAAAATCAACCAAGCCCACCAAGCAGATTCGGTGCGCCAAAGAAGAACCAACGCCATACAAGATACAAACCAAACAAAACCAAATCGCGTTTGCCGAGCGAGGTTAAAACCCATTTTTTCAAGTTTAGGACTAACAAAGCTCATCAGCAGATAGGCCGCAAGAAGTGCCGCGTTGAAGTAAAGCAGTGCTTGGGCTGCCTGACTGGTGCTCAAGTTAAGAACGTCGGTGAACCAAGGGCCAACCCAAAGTGACTGCAACGCCACAAATCCGCCTGAGAAAAAGACCGTTGTGGGGATGATGCGTAACATCGTGGGGTGCTTGAGTAATTCAAACAAGCGCATGGGGAGGTGATCTGTTGCAGTGTTTGCGGCAGGCGCTGCAGAGGCTTTAGAGGCGGCAAGGGCAAGGCCGGCACGGGTTGCTGCCAAGTCGCTATCGGGCACAAAGCGCGCAATGGCCAGGGCACTGAGCGCAAAAAGACCCGCTGATAACCAAAACACCTCTCGCCAACCCATCCATTGTGCAAGCATCAGCGTCGGTTGCGTGGCAGCTAGCGCACCGGCGGTGCCTGCGATCAGCATCCACATGGCCAATTGGGCCTGCTTTTCTGGGGCGAAGCAGCGGCGAAAGTACGAGTATGGCGCCATTAAACAACTCGCCACACCAAAGCCAATCAAAATCCGGCCCAATGAAAGGCCCAGTAACGATTCGCTGGTCGCCACCAGCATGGCGCCAGCCGCCGCGGTGCTGAGCATGATGGCTTCGGTGCGTCGCGCGCCATACTTGTCGAGCCAGGTGCCCAAGAACCACTGAACCGAGGCGAAGGATAAGAAATAAGCCGATGACAACCAACCCAGCGAGCTTGCCGTGAGCTGCAGGTCATCAGCCAATAAGGGGGCGATGGTCGCATTCACAGATCGCAGGGCATAGGACATGAAATAGCCTGCCGCAAAGCTCAAAAAAACACGCAGTGAGATGTGTCTTGCCGGCAACACCTCGGGTGGTTGAGGAGCAGCGGCGTGATCAGATGTCATGAGCGGTTCACGGGTTAGTCATCATGTGGAGGCGCAACCCGGAATCGAACCGAGGTACACGGATTTGCAATCCGCTGCATAACCACTCTGCCATTGCGCCATCGCAAACTAGAAGGGGAAGCAAATGCTTCCCCTGAAATGTGGAGCGGGAGAAGAGTCTCGAACTCTCGACCTCAACCTTGGCAAGGTTGCGCTCTACCAACTGAGCTACTCCCGCGTGTCTTGCATATTCGGCAACTTATCGCTCAAGTCGATGATAATAAACATCAAGTACTATGTCGCGAAGACCGAAATATTAGCACACATTTAAACCTTTGATGTCAAACCGCCAAAAGCCAACATCTCGTCCATCCTTTAGGTCCCAAGCGGTTCACAACACGCTCGCATTGCCTTGTGTGGCCGAGTCGGCTTGGCAATTGGATGATGAGTCATGTTTGCCTTGGCTGCAGTCCCATTGGCTGGCCAATCAACCCATGAAGATCGTCGGTGCCGGCAGCAATCTTATTTTGCCACCGATACTGACTGGGCCAACCATTTTGATGGCTCTTAAAGGCATCACGGTCATCGAAGAAACCACTCACGACATTCTCGTCAATGTTGCGGCGGGTGAGTCATGGCATGACTGGGTGCAGCAGTCGCTCAAGGCGGGCTGGTTCGGCCTGGAAAACTTAGCGTTGATTCCCGGCACCGTGGGAGCCTCACCCGTTCAAAACATCGGTGCCTATGGCGTTGAGGTCGGTCAACTGATTGAGCATGTCAACGTTTGGGATTTTTCTTGCGGCCAGACTAAGGCCTTAACGACCGACGACTGCCAGTTTGCTTATCGCGACAGTCTTTTTAAAAAACCTGAGGGCCAGGCACTGCTGATTTTGAGTGTCAGTTTTCGCTTACGAAAGAAAGCCGCTTGGCAACCCACACTCGATTACCCAGATCTTAAGCCGCTATCGCAGGCAGCGCTTTTGGATGGCTTTGTGGTGAGCCCGCAGGCGGTGTTTGATCAAGTGGTGGCGGTTCGTCGTTTAAAGCTGCCAGATCCAGCCTCAATACCCAATGCGGGTAGTTTTTTTAAAAATCCCTTGGTGAGCGCCGAGCACTGTGATCGTTTGCGCCAACGATACCCTGGGCTTGTGGCTTACCCCCAAACCGATGGGCGCGCCAAGCTCGCCGCCGGCTGGATGATTGAGCAGTGCGGCTGGAAGGGTCGACAGTTGGGCGATGTCGGCGTGCATGAGCGGCAAGCCCTTGTTTTGGTGAACCTAGGCAACGCCCAAGCCCGAGACCTACTCGCACTCGCTGAAGTCATTGGTGCGGACGTGCTCGAGAGGTTTGGCGTCGCGCTAGAAATTGAACCCATTTGCTGGGCCTGAACGCACGGCCCCAGCAAAGTCAATTCAAAGACCGAGCACGTCTTGCATATCAAACAGTCCGCTGGCATGATTTTTGAGAAACCGTGTGGCTCTTAAGCCGCCTTGGGCGTAAGTCGCACGCGAGCTTGATCGGTGGGTGATTTCAATGCGTTCACCAGTGCCACAGAAGTAAACCGTGTGGTCGCCCACAATATCGCCTCCACGCACCACTGAAAAACCAATGCGACCATCTTCGCGTTCACCCGTGTGACCGTGGCGAGCCCAATCGGCAATTTCATCAAGTGGCTTTTGCCATGCTTGGGCGATGACTTCGCCCATTTTTAAGGCAGTGCCTGATGGCGCATCGACTTTGTGGCGGTGATGCGCCTCAAAGACTTCAACGTCGTAGCCTGAGTTCAGGATTTGGGCAGCCACTTCAAGTAATTTAAGCGTCGCGTTCACACCCACGCTCATGTTGGGTGCAAACACAATGCTGATGGTATTGGCGGCTCGCGTGATGGCGGCTTTGCCGGCCTCGTCAAAGCCGGTGGTGCCGATCACCATCTTGGTTTGGTGAGTGATACAAGCCGCGAGATGCTCGAGTGTGCCCTCGGGGCGGGTAAAGTCAATCAAGCAATCGGCATTGGCCAGTTGGGCCAAATCATGGGTGATTTTGACGCCGGTATCAATACCAATGGCCGCGCCAGCATCGTGACCAATCTGCGAGCAAGACGCTTGATCGAGTGCCACAGTTAGTTCAAGATCTGGGGCTTGGGTGATGGCCTCAATCAACAGACGACCCATCTTCCCACTGGCCCCGGCAACCGCAATTCTCATATCAAAATCTCGCAAAAAGGCATATCAATTCAGTTGGACGGGTGTCTGATCAGGCGCGTCAGGCAGGGCGCTGGGATCGGTTGACGGTGTTGTGTCGATAATGGTGGAGAAAATAATCTCTTTCTCAATCGCCAAAACGCCACCGGGCTCGGTTAAGCGTTCTTGATCGAGCTTGATTTGTGCGGCCTCGGCTTGCGACTTATCGACTTCTTCTTTGGCGATTTGGAAGGGTTGCTGACCAGGCTGTTCATCGCCAACCCACTTCGCCAAAACACCGTCGCTGAAGAAGACGGATAAATTACGTTCTTCAATGGCACCACTTGGGGATTTGTAGAAATAAGGGTATTCCCAACGATTGGCGTGTAAGACGCTTGTCAAGGTAGGGGTTCCCAAAGCGAACCGCACTTGTTCGGGTGTCATGCCGGCTGAAAGCAGTTCAACCTGTGATTGGGTGACCCAATTGCCTTGCTGCACCCCCACTTTATAAGGGAAACCCCAGCGGTCAGAACCGCAGCCCGTGGTGAGTGCGGCCACAAACACGACCCCTATTAACCACTGTGAGCGACATTTGTTGCGAAGAGACAGCACGCGAACCCCTGTATCAATGACGATCAAAACGCTATCATAGGACAAAGGTCGACTGACCGCACTGAAATGGAACGCACTGTGGAAACTGAATCGGATCAAAGTGACTTAAAAACGGTTGGCCTTAAGGCAACCTTTCCTCGACTGAAAGTGCTTGACATCTTTAGGCGTGCCGAGCACCGGCATTTAAGCGCCGAAGATGTTTATCGCGCACTCTTGGCAGAAAACGTCGAGATTGGGTTGGCCACAGTCTATCGTGTGCTCACACAGTTCGAACAAGCAGGCATCTTATCGCGCAGTCAGTTCGATGGGGTGAAGGCCATTTTTGAGCTTAATGATGGTGATCACCACGATCACTTGATATGCACTCATTGTGGCAGCGTGGCTGAGTTCTCTGACGATCAAATTGAAGAGCGCCAGCACGATGTTGCCAAAAAGCACGGTTTCACGCTTGAGAGCCATGCCATGGTGCTTTACGGCGTTTGCAGTGTTTGCCAGAAAAATAACAAGGTAAAGTCCTAAGTAACAGCCTTAAAGGCGCCACACAAATCGTCAACTGAAAGAGCAGGAAGCTGTTGCGGGTGTTAGCTGCTTTGCTGCTTCAAAAGTTCTTGGGCGTGATCCAAGGTGGTGTCGGTGATTTTTGCGCCACCCAGTAACTCAGCAACCGCTTGCACGCGCGCAGCGTCATCCAACGTGCTGATGCTCGAAGTCACCGAGCCGTCTTTATCGCGGGACTTTGCGACACGATAGTGGTGATCGCCGCAGGCAGCCACTTGCGGCAAGTGCGTGACACACAACACTTGGTGTCGCGCGCCGAGTGAACGCAACAGCTGGCCGACTTTTTCTGCAACAGCGCCGCTAACACCACTGTCAACCTCGTCAAAGATAAGGGTTGGGACTCGCGTTGTTGCACTGGCCACCACCGAAAGCGCCAGTGCGATTCGAGACAATTCGCCGCCTGAAGCCACTTTGGTCATGGCCGCCAGTGGGGTCCCTTCGTGGCCGGCCACCATGAAAGTTATCTTGTCGATGCCATTTGGGCTAGGGGTAGCCTGTTCGATCGCAATGTCGAACTGCCCGCCAGGCATGCCCAGCGTTTGCATGTGTTTACCGACGGCCCGAGCCAACTGTTTGGCGCCCTTTCGCCGCCCTTGTGACAAATCGGTGGCCACAGCCAAATAGTGATCAGCGGCTGACTTTTCTAGGCGCTTCAACGCATCGATATCTTGGGCTTGGGCCAAGGCCGCTAGTTCATTTTGGGTGCGTAGCGCCAGATCGGGCAGATCAGCAGGCTCGCAACGGTATTTGCGAGCCGCATCATATAAGGATTTTAAGCGTTGCTCGAGTTCATCGAGACGGCTGGGATCAAGATCAAGTCCGTCGATATAGCGAGCGAGGTCAGAACGCGCTTGGTTGACCGCAATACTGGCACTTTCTAGCGATTGTTCGATATCACGCAACTTGGGGTCGTGTTTAAGAACTTGGCGCAGCTTGTCTAATGCTATGTCAACCGTGCGTTGGGTGCCCATCTCATCATCGTCAATCGTTAAGAGTGCAGCACTGGCTGCTTCAATCAACGACTGTCCATGCGATAAGCGGCTGTGCTCATCAGAAATGTTGTCCCACTCACGCGGTTCTGGCGCCAGCTTCTCAAGCTCTTGTGATTGATAAGTGAGCGCTTCTTGACGCTCGGCCAATTGTTGGGCGCCCTCGAGCGCTTGCGCCAAGTTTTTTTGGGCCTGCTGCCATTGTTGCCATGCTTGGGTAATAGCGATGCGCTGAGCGCCCATCGCGCTTTGCGCATCGAGTAGGTCACGTTGCACATCGGGGCGCATCAAACTCTGGTGCATGTGCTGACCATGGATGTCGACCAAGCAATCGCCGAGCGCTTTGAGCTGATTCAAAGGCACGATGGTGCCGTTGATGTAGGCACGGGTTTTGCCTTGATTATCGATTAGCCGCCTGAGGATAACGTCATCATCTGCCGCGAGGTCGTGTTGCTTGAGCCAGTCGGTGGCGGTTTGATTGGGTTCAAAGACTGCAGTGATTTCCGCACGGGTGGCGCCCAAGCGAATCACTTCTCCGCTTGCGCGACCCCCGAGCACCAGGCTTAGGGCATCAATCAAGATTGATTTGCCGGCACCGGTTTCACCCGTCAGTACACTGAAGCCAGACGCGAGTGGCAGCGAAACATCCTTCACGATGACAAAGTCGCGAATCGCCAGTTCCCGCAGCATGGGTTACTCCTCGTTGTGACCGGTGGCTGGTAGGCGATGCCAGTCAAGTTTTTTGCGTAGCGTCGAAAAGAAACTGTAGCCACTTGGGTGCAAAAACGTCACTGTGTCTGGTGCGCGTCTCACCTGCACTTGGTCGCCCAAGTGAATATCAGACCACGTCTGCATGTCAAAGTGAACACTACCACCGGCTTCGATGCGACTCATGCCAATAACAGTGAGGTTCAGCGTGGCGTTATCGGGAACCACAATGGGTCGGTTCGACAGGGTTTGGGGAGAGACGGGCACAAGCAGCATGGCATTGATGCCGGGATGCAAGATGGGCCCAGAGGCAGCCAAGGAATAGGCAGTAGAGCCTGTGGGTGTGGCGATAATGAGGCCGTCGGCGCGGAGGGTGTACATGTAGACCCCATCAATGTCGATGCGTACCTCCAACAAGCCGCCGCGCCCCGCCCTGCTGATGACCACATCATTGAGCGCCGTGGCGCTGTATAGGCAGGTTTTGTCGCGCAAGACTTCGCCGGCCAACAGCATGCGCTCTTCAGTTTCAAACCGGCCTTCGAGCAAGTCACCCAAAGCGGCATGCGCGTCTTCTAGTGCAATGTCAGTGATAAAGCCCAGCCGGCCGTGGTTGATGCCAGCCACTGGCACAGACCAGGGGGCTAGGTGTCGAGCCACCCCGAGCATCGTGCCGTCGCCACCCATTACAATGGCCAAATCTGCTTGCTGCCCAATTTGGTCAAAGTCAGCAACGCTAAACTCTGTTAAGCCCGTGTGTTGTGCGGTTTGTGCTTCAACGAGGACGCGGCGTCCTGCTGATTGCAGCAATTGTGCCAAAGCGCGCAAATGCGCCGCCAATTTGGCGTCTTGGTAGCGTCCTATCAGCGCAACGGTGGCAAAGTGCATAGAATGACCGAGTGGATTAGTAAACAAGTTCAGCAGATAATGGATAGATTATAGGGTGCTGCTTGAGGATTCAAAGCAAATATGGATGATCGTGCCCACTCGCTTTTGAAGGCGTTGATTGAAAAGTACATCGCTGATGGTCAGCCGGTGGGTTCGCGCACGTTGTCAAAAGTATTCGATTTATCACCGGCCACCATCCGTAACGTGATGGCTGACTTAGAGGAGGCCGGGCTTATTCACAGCCCCCACACCTCGGCAGGCCGCATCCCCACACCCCAAGGCTATCGTTTATTTGTTGATAGCATGTTGGCCTCACAGCCTTTTGAGTTGTTACCCGCCGATGCCATCAGCAGTATGTTGCCCTCGACGGATCCGACGCGAGCTGTTTCAGCTGCAGCCTCGTTGTTATCAAACCTGACGCAATTTGCGGGTGTGGTGCTCGCGCCGCGCCGCAGCCAGGTGTTTCAACAAGTTGAATTCATACGCTTGTCAGAAAAGCGTATCTTGCTGATTATTGTGACGCCTGACGGTGATGTACAAAACCGTATTTTGTTGACCCCACGCGATTACACATCAATCGAGCTGATCGAAGCGGGCAATTTCTTTAACCAGCATTTTTCGGGCAAACCCTTTGCTGAGGTGCGTCGCGCATTGGCGGGCGAGCTTGAAAGCCTGCGTGTCGATATGTCGCGCTTGATGCAGGCAGCCGTAGAAGCGGGATCCGATCAGCCCGATGAGTTGGACTCGGTTGTGATCTCAGGCGAGCGTCGTCTTCTGGATATCAATGACCTGGCTTCGGACATGGCGCGCCTGCGCCGCACGTTTTCTTTGTTTGAAAAAAAGACCGACTTATTACAACTTTTGGATGCCAGTAGTCGCGCTCAAGGCGTTCAGATCTATATTGGTGGTGACTCGTCACTCATGCCGATGGAAGACCTGAGCATCGTGACCGCCCCTTATGGGGTAGATGGCCGGGTTGTCGGTACACTGGGCGTTATTGGTCCGACCCGCATGGCTTACGATCGAGTGATACCGATTGTCGACATTACATCCAGACTGTTGTCCAATGCCCTGAGTCAGTCCGGCCACGATCGATAACGAGGACAGACGACCTGAGGTTTTGATAATGAAATATTTACCCATTTGAGGTGACACGTTGTCCGGTACTGCTGAACCCCGTAAGCGTTATTGGCCTGAGCCGAAACCATCACGCATGAAAGTCTGGCCTGCCCCTTTCAAGGTGGGTTCGGTGGGTGTGTTGCTCGTTAATTTGGGTACGCCTGATGCACCCACGGCAAGTGCCATTCGGCGTTACTTGCGAGAGTT
>CALBEY010000104.1 GCA_937888805.1 uncultured Burkholderiaceae bacterium | reverse complement strand
GCAAAGTGCTTACACTCGCTTATGGCATTGCCGTAAAACAACCCGGCAACTTCACCAAACCAATTATTGACAAATGGGTTGACCAGATTATTGAAGTTGACGAAGACTCAATTGCTGATGCTGTCGTCATTCTTATGGAACACACCAAAATGCTTGTTGAAGGTGGCGGCGCAGTCGGCCTAGCCGCGTTGCTCACCAATCAGATCACCCCTTCACAAAATGGAACCACGTGCATAGTGTTATCGGGTGGCAACATTGACATCGGCTTGATTCCCAACCTCGTGCGTCGTAATGAAACCAACGAGGGTCGCCGTCTCACGATCTTTGTGCGTCTACCCGACCGACCAGGCTCCCTGGCCAGACTCGTTGATGTTTGCGCTGCACAAGAAGCAAACGTGATTGAGGTGCAACACATCCGCGAAGGCGTCAAACTGCATCCACGTGAAACCGGTATTCAGGTTGTGCTTGAAGTCAAGAGCCCTGAGCATGCACTCTCAGTAATTGCCGCAGCCAAAGCCAGTGGCTTTGTAATTCAAGACAACTCTTAAAGACTTATCGTTTTAGAGATTTCTAGCAACAGGCCCGGCAGGACGCCGATCAAAAGCGTTGTGGTAACAGCCAATGTGATTGCCAAGCTGGCAGATTTTGAGATTGAAACTGGAGCATCGTCAGCCGGATCACTGAGCCACATGCTGACCATGATGCGCAAGTACAAAAACGCTGCGATGACTGCTGCGAGCATGGCTGCAACTGCCAGGGCGTAGCTCTCGACCGAGACTGCGGCACGAATAATGCCAAACTTGGCAACGAAACCCGAAGTAAGCGGAACGCCAGCCTGAGCCAACAACAACACGGTCATGCCAAGCGCCAGCAAAGGGCGCTTCTTGCCAAGTCCCTTGAACGCGTCGAGCGTTGTCGCGTTGTCACCTTGGCCCGCAACAACTGAAACCACAGCGAATGTACCAATAACCAAAATTGAATAGATAAACAAGTAGCCCATTGCCGACGAGATACCAAGATGCG
>CALBEY010000103.1 GCA_937888805.1 uncultured Burkholderiaceae bacterium | reverse complement strand
GTCAGTAAATCTTTAAGCATGGCACTGATGCGATGGGGCGCCTCAAACCAAACCAAGGTACCGTCAAAATTCGTCCAAGCGCGTAATTGCTTTTGTCGGGCGGCAGATTTTGGCGGTAAAAACCCCAAAAAACAAAAAGCCGGGTGTTGGTCGGTGGTCGAACCGATACTCATCAAGGCTGTTGTCACGGCACTCGCGCCAGGCAAAGCCACCACATCAAAACCCGCTGCTCGCACCGCTTGCACCGTAAACCCCCCGGGGTCACTGATGGCGGGGGCACCGGCGTCAGAAACCAAAGCCACGCGTTCGCCCTGAGCCAAACGCTGTAAGATCGCAGCCTGTTGCTCGCGCTCGTTATGCCGGTGTAAAGAAAGCATGGGGGTCTGTATACCCCAAGCTTGCAACAATACCCGGGTGGCCCGCGTGTCTTCGGCCGCAATAACATCAGCCAATTGCAAGGCATAACCAGCCCGAAGACTTAAGTCCGCCAAATTACCAATCGGGGTGGCCACCACATACAAAGTTGATTTGGGCCAATACTGCCCAGGCAAGCGCTCGAGTTGAGACTGCCACGAAGCGGCTATTGATGGTTCGATCGCGGCCAAGGGTTCAGTGGGCTCTGTGGAATCGGTGATTTCGGGCATGGACTGCCTTCAAAAGTTAGAGGGAACCAGTGTAGTGCGCGTTTTGTCTGATCGACAACGGTGTGATTAGGCTAGCCCGTGAGATAATACATATATCACCTCTCGAACTGAATGCCATGACTTTGCAAACTTTGTTGACGCAACATTTTGAAGATCACCTCGCCGTGACTGAGCGCACCTTACAGACCTTGCTTGAGCCCCTAGGGCAGGCGATCCATTGCTGCCACCAGGCTGTCACGCAAAAGTCACGCTTATTGGCTTGTGGTAACGGTGGCTCAGCGGCTGATGCACAACATTTTGTGGCGGAAATGGTTGGGCGGTTTGAGCGTGAACGTCAGCCGCTAGCGGCCGTGTCGCTAAGCACGGATACCTCTATTTTGACCGCTGTGGGCAATGACTACGGCTTTGATCATGTCTTTTCAAGACAAGTCGCCGCACTTGGTCAACCCGGCGATGTGTTGCTTGGTATTTCGACCAGCGGCAATTCAACCAACGTTTTAAAAGCCATCGAAGTCGCTCACCAGCAGCAAATGCGGGTGATTGCCCTCACGGGTCGCGATGGCGGGCAGATCGGCCAACGCCTAACGACCAATGATGTCCACCTCTGTGTGCCTCACCCGCGTACCATGCGTATCCAAGAGATGCACATTTTGTTGTTACACCTGATTTGCGAAGGCGTTGACACGCTGATTCTAGGAGAGCGCACATGACTCGTATCACCACCTCTGTATTAATGGCTAGCGTGATTGCTGTTTCAAGTTTGTTGAGTGCTTGTGCACCAGTGCTGATTGGCAGTGCAGTAGCCACCACGGCATTTGTCGCCACCGATCGTCGTACGGTTGGTCAGCAAGTTTCTGATAAAGAGATCGATTTGAAACTGGCCGCTGACATGACCACAGCTTTTGGTGAAACGGCACGCATCAGTGCCAATTCTTATGATGGGGTGGTATTACTCACTGGCGATGCCTTCAGTGAAAAAATCAAGAGTGAAGCGGCCAGCATTGCTGCCAACACCACGCAAGTGAAGTCCGTCATCAACCGCCTCACTGTGGGTCCGCTGGCCTCGTTTAGTCAAATCACATCAGACACTTGGCTGGCCTCTAAGGTCAAAACCACGCTTTTTGCGTCAAAAGATGTGCCCTATGGCGCCATCTCTGTGACCGTTGAGCGTGACAATGTTTATCTGCAAGGTCTAGTGACCGAAGCCGAGGCTAAGCGCATCACTGAGGTCACCGCAGGCGTGGGTGGTGTCAAAGAGGTCTATACCTTATTCCAGATCATGACCCCTGAGCAGGCGCAAGCGCGCGAAAATGCATCTCGTGCGTCGAGCGGTTTGCCAGAGAGCAATCCAACACCGACCGGCAATGCGCCAACATCTGGCCCCAATACCATGGACGGTAATGCGCCAGCACCAGGCCAACCCCGTGTCGAACCCGTGACGGCACCGAGCACGCCGCAAGCCAGACCACTTTAATGGGGCAGTGATGAGTGTCTCTTTCTCGCTCATCTTGATCGCACGGTCGTTTTGGGATGTGAACCCATGAAAAAATTGATATCTGTGGTGTTGTTGGTTGCGATGGCCGGTGTGGGGTCTTGGTTCTTTTTTACGCCTAAGCCAGCAGCGCCACTGGTGACCTTCGAAACGCTGCAAAACGAGTCATTACCGATGGCATCGCTTCGCGGCAAGGTGGTGTTGGTTAAGTTCTGGGCCACGAGTTGCGTCACCTGCGTGCAACAAATGCCCGACACCATCGCACTCTATAACGACCTGCACGCTGAGGGCCTTGAAGTCGTGGCCGTGGCCATGGACTATGACCCCATCGAGTTTGTTAGAAACTTTGTTAAAGCGCGCGAACTGCCATTTGTGATTGCGCCCGACACAAGTGGCGAGATCGCCAAAGCCTTTGGTGATGTGAAACTAACACCCATCGCCTTCTTGGTTGATCGTGACGGTCGAATCGTTAAGCGCTATCTTGGCGTTTACGAGAAACAAGACATGCGAAAAACCGTTGAAAAAGCCCTCGCCGGTTGAGTATGCTTAGCCGCCGCCTTCGCGCTTGACTGCAAAAGAGTTAATCACATGACTGATCCTGCTAACGCACCCCTAGAACCCGTGACAATTGCTCGTGTGTTGTCCGAGTCTTTGCCTTACATCCGGCAGTTTCACGGTAAAACCATCGTGATCAAGTACGGCGGTAATGCCATGACTGAACCCGCGCTGCAACGCAGTTTTGCTCACGATGTGGTGTTGCTGAAATTAATTGGCCTAAACCCTGTGGTGGTTCACGGCGGTGGCCCGCAAATTAACGAGGCGCTTAGCCGCGTGGGCAAAGAAGGCACATTCATTCAAGGCATGCGCGTGACTGATCTTGAAACCATGGAAGTGGTGGAGTGGGTGCTTGGCGGTCAAGTGCAACAAGACATCGTCATGATGATCAATGAAGCCGGCGGCAAAGCGGTCGGTTTGACGGGTAAAGACGGTGGCTTGATTCGAGCCCGTAAGCGGCTGATGCCCAACCGTGAAGATCCCCATAACCCCCTGGACATTGGTTACGTCGGTGACATCACCAAAGTTGATCCATCAGTGGTCAAAGCTTTACAAGACGACCAGTTCATCCCGGTGATATCGCCGATCGGGTTTGGTGAAGATGGCATGGCCTACAACATCAATGCTGATGTGGTGGCCGGCAAAATGGCCGAAGTGCTTGGCGCTGAAAAGTTGCTGATGATGACCAACACGCCTGGCGTGCTCAACAAAGATGGGGTGCTATTGCGTGAGCTGTCAGCGCGCACGATCGACGCCTTGTTTGAAGATGGCACCATCTCTGGAGGGATGCTGCCAAAGATTTCATCGGCTCTTGATGCCGCGCGCAACGGCGTGAAGTCGGTCCACGTGGTTGATGGTCGCGTACCACACTGTTTGTTGCTCGAGGTATTGACTGATCGCGGGGTTGGCACCATGATTTCATCGCGTTAAGTATGCGCCAATTACTAACCCCAATGATAAAAATGCACCGCACCCGAGTGGGCGGTGAATATGCCAAATCATCTGACCGTTTGTGGTTGTTTGATTTGGACAACACTTTGCACGACACATCCTACAAAATCTTCGGGCACATCAGCCGCGGCATGACCGAGGCCGTGATGTCTTGTTTGGGTGTGGAAGAAAAGGAAGCACAAGACATTCGGCAGCGCTATTGGCGCCAATACGGTGCCACCATGATTGGCTTGGTTAAGCACCACGGCGTCGATCCACACGTTTTTTTACACCGCAGCCACGCGTTTGATGTGCGGCCACTGATTCGAGCCGAATCGGGTCTGCGCGACAAGCTTGGACGGCTACCCGGTCGCAAAGTGTTGGTCACCAATGCGCCCTTGCACTACGCTCGCGCGGTGCTCAAGCATTTGGGGTTGCTGCGACATTTTCATAGTCTGTGGTCTATTGAGCACTTAAAGATCCACGGCCACTACCGACCCAAACCTTCGGTCAGTATGATGCGCCACATCTTGGCCCGTGAGGGTGCCAGTGCGGCACGGACTGTGCTCGTTGAAGACACGCTAGAGAACCTGCGAGGGGCGAGAATGGCGGGTATGAAAACCGTGCACATTTATCACCCCATGACCCCATTTGCCCATCAACGCCGCGGACGGCCTGGCTATGTGGACTTGCGGGTCAATCGCGTGGGCGATCTGCTCTTACAAAAAAGACCCCTGCGCGGCTAGGCCTTGGCTGATGGTTCAATTGACGGTTCAGCCCTGTCACGACAAACAGGGCATTCGGGGTCTCTGGGCACCTTGACCTCATGCCACCGGGTGCTACGTCCTTCAAACATCACCAGACGGCCCACCAGCGCTTTGCCAACCCCAGATAGCACCTTGATGGCTTCGGCCGCTTGTAGGCTGCCCACGATGCCCACAAGGGGTGCAAACACACCCATGGTGGCGCAATTGGTTGGCGTGACTTCTTGGCCTTGCGGAAACAGACAGTGGTAGCAAGGGCTGGTGGCTAGGCGCGTGTCAAAGACACAGACCTGCCCTTCAAAACGCACGGCCGCACCAGACACCAAGGGTACACCGAGCTCAACACAGACTTGGTTGACGGCGTGGCGCGTTTCAAAGTTGTCGCAGCAATCGAGCACCAGATCCACTTGCGCGACCTGCTCGCGTAAGGCTTGGGCATCCAGACGACGCGCCAGCGGCACAAAGACAGTATCGGGGTTGATTTGCGCGACTGCTTGGCGGGCCGACTCAACCTTTGGTAAGCCAAGCCGATCGTTGGTATGCATGATTTGGCGCTGCAGGTTACTGAGCTCAACCGTGTCGTCATCGGCCACCACCAAGTGACCCACCCCGGCTGAAGCCAAGTACAAGCAGACTGGCGAACCCAAACCCCCCGCGCCGACCACCAAAACGCGGGCATTGAGCAGCGCTTCTTGGCCCTCAATGCCAATGTCGTCTAGAAGAATATGCCGCGCATAGCGCAGTAATTGCTCATCACGCATGGGTCGCTATCACTGACGGCTGGCAGACACTGTCCCAGTCGCCGGCCCTGAGTCAACGGGCTTGCCCTGCAAAAAGTTGACAGCTTGCTGCAACTGAAAGTCATCTGCATCGCCAAAGCGAAAAGGCTTCGGCATGGGCGCATCGGCTTTATCAGCCTCCGGTTTAGCAGGGGCTTCATCGACTTTAGTGCCCTCTTCTTTTGCACCCTGACCATTGGTCAAATGCTTTTGCAGATCAGCTTCGCGAACCACAGTAAACAAGTTACCAACGGCCGTGTCCGTCACCATGATGTCCGGCTCAATGCCTTTGGCTTGAATTGAACGCCCCTTGGGGGTGTAGTAACGCGAGGTCGTGAGTTTGATGGCGGTTTCGTGTGAAATGGGCAGAATGACTTGGACCGAACCCTTGCCAAATGTCTGGTTGCCGATGACCTTAGCGCGTCCATAGTCCTGCAAGGCACCCGCCACAATTTCCGATGCCGATGCCGAACCCGCGTTCACCAAAACCACCATCGGCACAGTTTTGGCCCAGCTCGGTAACCCTTTGAGGTAATCGGACTCACCGCGGGCATAGTCAACGGGGTTGGCCAAGTAGCGATGACGTGAATCCGGCGCACGACCATCGGTTGATACCACCAGCGAATCGGCTGGCAAGAAAGCGGCTGAAACACCAATCGCACCAGTCAAAAGACCACCCGGGTCATTACGCATATCTAGGATCAAACCTTTGGGTGGGCCGTCTTTACCCAATTCGTTTAAGTGACGCACCAAGTCAGCACCCGTGCGCTCTTGAAACTGAGAGATACGGACAAAACCAATGTCGTCTGGCAACATTTTGCTGCGCACACTTCGCACCTTGATGATGTCGCGTACCAGGTTGATTTCGATGGGCTGCGCTTGGCCTTGACGCATAACGGTAATCATGACTGGGGTCTTCACAGGTCCGCGCATCAACTTGACCGCTTCGTTCAACGCCATGCCCTTGGTCGAGACATCACCCACTTTGATAATCAGATCACCCGCTTGCATACCAGCACGTTCAGCCGGGGTGTCTTCAATGGGCGCGATCACCTTCACGAAGCCGTCTTCCGTGCCAATCTCGATGCCCAGGCCGCCAAACTGGCCCTGCGTCGAGGTTCGCATCTCTTTGAAAGCCTCAGCATCCAAGTAGGCCGAATGCGGGTCCAAATCGGTCAACATGCCAGAAATCGCACCACTGATCAGTTCGTCGTCCGAGACGTCTTCAACGTAGTTATTTTTAATCGCCGCAAAGACATTGGAGAACTGTCTTAATTCATCAAGCGGCAGCGGGGCGCTCGCCCGTTGTGCGACAGCAGAAATGCCAACACTCAACATCACACCGGCCACCAAACCCGTGCAAATCAAACCCAACGTGCGTAATTTACGACTGCTCATGTCTATTCCTGTCAGCGCCATCTCATCATCGCATTCAGAGACGTCGCGTTAGTTAAAATACAACTGTGGGTCCAACGGCACACCCCTGTGCCTGATTTCAAAGTATAGGGCCGAATCCAGCTGCCCGCCTGTATTTCCCGCTTCGGCAATGATGTCACCCGCCCTGACTGAATCACCGACGCCTTTCAGTAGGGCTTCATTGTGAGCATAGACGGTCACAAATTCGTCTGAATGGTCAACAATGATCAAATTCCCAAAACCTCGCAACCAAGTCGCATAGATGATGGTACCCGCGGCCACGGCTCGCACGGGTGTGCCCGTGGGCGCCCCAATCAAAACGCCCCGCCAGGCACCCCCTTCGGGCCGGCTGCTCCCGTAGCGCGCCAATATTTGACCCTTGACGGGTTTGGCCATGCCACGCTTTAAGACCTCGCCTTGCGGCAAACTCGAAAAAATGTCTGCTCGAATGGCATTGGCGTGTGATTGATCCGTTTTGAGCTTTTTTAGTTGCTCGCCAATGCCTTCGATCAAAGCCGACAATTGCGCCTCATCTCGCGCCATGCGATCACGTTCCGCGCGCTGTGCCGCCAACTGCCCATCGAGTCTCGCTAACAGAACTTTTCTTTCACGGCGCTGCTCGGCCAATCGCTTTTGCTCACCTTCAAGCGCTTTTAGGGTCGCTTCAAGCGCTAATTGTTCCTTGGTTTGGGCTGATTGCAGCGCAGAAAGTTCCGCAAGCCGACGGTTGATTTGCGCCAGCATGGCCACCCGAGCGTCCGAGACGTGTGCCAAATACCCAAGCTCACGCCCCAGTGACTGCGGATCTTCACCAGAAAGTACCGCACTCCAAGGCGATAGGCCGCTGCGATGCTGGGCACGCAGTTGATCAGCAAGCGTCTTTTGGTCAGCGGCCAGCGCGGCCTGTTGGTCGCTGATTTGAGCCGCCAAAGCTTGCAACGAGGCCGCTGTCTCAGCGCGTTGCGCGCTCAATTGCTTGATTTTGCGACGCGAGTCAGAAATGGCCTTTTCAGTGGCTTTTAGCTCGTCGCCAGCCGCTTTAAAGCGTGCTTGTTGCGCGTCTAGCGTTTTTTGTAACGCTTGGATTTGATTTTGGAGTTCGCGGCGTTGCTCATCTGCCTGGGCTTTTTGCTCACTGAGACTTTGGGGGTCTTGGTTCGACTGTCCGTGGCCCAACTGATGCCAACCTCCAGCCAAGATCAGCAGGCAGAAGGCTAGCCAGTGGCGCGCACGGGTCATCAGCGCGCAGACACAGGCAGTGAGGTGATGACGATCATCATCAAGGCTGCTTGGCTCGGCCTTGGGCGGCCACAGCTGCCATCGCCGCCTCAATCACCGCGGGATCGGCCAAGTAATAGTGCTTGATGGGTATTAACGACTCATCCAACTCGTAAACCAATGGCTGCCCTGTGGGAATATTCATGTTCACAATGTCCTCTTCAGACACGTTATCGAGGTGCTTGATCAAAGCCCGCAGGCTGTTGCCATGGGCTGCGATGAGAACCTGTCGGCCAGCGCGTATGGCCGGTGCAACAGACTCATTCCACAGTGGCAACACACGATCAACCGTGTCTTTGAGGCACTCGGTGGCTGGCAGTTGCTCGGGTTTTAGTTTGGCGTAGCGGGCTTCAAATTTTGGATGCCGTGGGTCATCGAGCGCCAAAGGCTCGGGCGCAATCGCGTAGGCCCGACGCCAGATTAAAACCTGCTCATCACCAAACTTGGCGGCCGTTTCGGCCTTGTTCAGGCCCTGAAGATTGCCGTAGTGGCGCTCGTTTAAGCGCCAATTGTTATGCACCGGGATGTACATTTGATCCAAGGCGTCAAGGGTGATCCAGAGCGTTCGAATGGCGCGCTTCAGTAACGAGGTGTAAGCCAAGTCAAACGAATAGCCTTTTTCTGCCAGCAAGAGTCCGGCTTCTTTGGCTTGTTGGCGGCCGGTTTCGGTCAGGTCAACATCAGCCCAACCGGTGAAACGGTTCTCTAAATTCCATTGGCTTTCGCCGTGGCGCATCAGAACAAGTTTGTACATGGTTTCAAGTCTTTATGTGAATAGATAACAAGCATTTTATAATCCCTCGCATTGTCCTGCGTTGGACTTCCCTGCAAAAGCGAAAATACCGTGGATTTTTTTCAAGAAACCAACAACTTAATGCTCATCGCCATCGCGGTCTCTTCTGGCCTGATGCTCCTATGGCCCATCATTCAGAAACGGCGTGCCGGCAACATGGTTAACCCAACCCAAGCCGTCATGTTAATCAACCACCAAGACGCGGTGGTGATCGATGTGCGCCCCTTGGCGACCTTTCAGCTTGGGCACATCCCCAATGCACGCAACGTGCCTTTGGGCGACCTGGACACCAAAATGGCCAGCTTTCCCAAAGACAAGCCGGTTATTTTGTCCTGTGACCGCGGTCAGATTGCTGTGGGTGCGGCCGCCAAACTGCGTCAAGCGGGTTTGACCCAAGTTTCAGTGCTCGAAGGTGGCTTAAACGCTTGGTTACAAGCAGGCATGCCCACCTCCACAAAAAAGAAATAATTTGCCAATCCCTTTTTAAAGGAAGCACCATGAACAAAGTTGTGATGTATTGCACAGCCGTCTGCCCCTTTTGTACACGAGCCGAGGCTTTGTTGAACCAGCGAGGCGTGACTGAAATTGAAAAAATCCGCATTGACACCGATCCCAAGCAACGTGAACTCATGATGGAAAAGACTCAGCGTCGGACGGTGCCCCAGATCTATATCGGACAGACCCATGTGGGCGGTTATGATGACCTAGCTGCCTTAGATCGGGCCGGTGGTCTGGTGCCTTTACTGGCAGCCAGCGCGTAATTAACGACTTAACAGAAGCGTCCTTCAAACTTTTTTGGAATTTTCATGGCTGAAGCAAACCCGGCGTCACAAGAGCAAACCTCGCCCACTTTTAATATGCAACGCGTCTATCTCAAGGACTTATCCCTTGAAATGCCGAACGCACCTCACATTTTTTTAGAGCAAACCGCACCAAACGTTGAGGTCAACATCGGTATTGGCGGTCAGCGCTTGGCTGAAACGATGTTTGAAGCGTCGATTACCGTGACCGTAACCACCAAAATCGAAGAGAAAGTCCTGTACCTGGTTGAAGCCACACAGTGCGGTATCTTCGAAATCGTCGATATCCCCACAGAGCAGTTTGATCCTTTGCTTGGGATTGTTTGTCCCACCATGCTTTACCCCTACTTGCGCGCCAACATCGCTGATGCCATCACCCGCACGTCGTTGCCACCACTGCACTTAACAGACGTGAACTTTCAGGCGCTTTACCAACAGCGTCTCGCAGAAAACGAGAAAGCTCCGGCCGAAGAAAGCTCAGGCATCATTTTGCCACCTGGCGCCACGCGTCAATAACGTAGTCACCAAGGTGCGGTCTGTCCATGACTGATTTCCCCCAGCCTCCCACACCTGTCACGGTTTTGGGGGCTGGTGCTTGGGGCACAGCCTTGGCGGCTGCCGCTTCTGACCTAGCTGATGTGCTGTTGTGGGCCCGTCAGCCTAAAATGGCAGCAGAGATCACCCAAACGCATGCCAACAGCCGATACCTGCCCAATATCGCGCTACCCGCTGGGCTTGTGGCCACCAGTGACTTGGCGGCAGCCTTTGCGCATGTCAATCGGCAAACCAACGCGCACCAACGCCCTGGTCTTATCGTCCTAGGCACGCCTGTATCGGGTTTGGCTGCCATGTGCGAAGCCATCCGCACCCACATACCTAACCCTGAGTTGATCGCCGGTGTGGTGTGGACCTGCAAAGGACTCGATGCCGACACTGCTCGCCTGCCGCATGAGATGGTGCAAGCAGCGCTCGCTGGCTTCGCGATGCCTGCAGGGGTACTGTCAGGGCCATCGTTTGCTATCGAAGTCGCGCGCGGCTTGCCGGTTGCGCTGACGGTGGCCAGCCGCCATGAAGCACTAAGGCACACCGTGATTGATGTGTTTCACAACGATCACATGCGCATCTACGCCTCGAGTGACGTGGTTGGCGTCGAGGTGGGTGGCGCTTTAAAGAACATCATGGCCATTGCCTGTGGCATCTCTGATGGCTTGTATTTGGGCAATAACGCGCGCGCCGCCCTAATCACAAGGGGCTTGTCTGAAATGGCGCGGTTTGGGGTGGCACTTGGTGCGCAAACCAGTACCTTTTCTGGTTTAACTGGCCTGGGTGACTTGGTGTTAACCGCTACCAGTGACTTGTCACGCAACCGCCAAGTGGGTTTACAAATCGGCGCTGGTAAAACGCTAGACGAGATTTTGGCGCAAGGTTTAACCGCTGAAGGTGCGCGATGCGCACGTGCTGTCTTAAAGCGCGCCCAAGGTTTGGGGATTGCATTGCCCATCACACAGGCGGTTTGTGAGACTTTGTTTGATCAAGTGCCTGCGGCACAAGCCGTGGCCAAACTGATGGCCCGTCAAGCCACCGAAGAATAATTAACCGTGTCATTGCACGGGTGGGTTGGCCCGCCTAGCTGCCGCCCTCATAGCCTTGCTGGCGCCAAGCTTCATACAACACCACGGCCACCGCGTTTGAGAGATTCAAACTGCGCTGCCCCGTGCGCATGGGCAAACGGATCCACTGCTCAGGGCCGAACATCTCTCGCTGCTGCACGGACAAGCCCGCCGTTTCCCGTCCAAACACCAACACATCACCCGGCGCAAAGGCGACATCACTGACCAATCGATGGGCTTTGGTGGTGAGCGCAAAACACCGCTCGATGGGCGCCCCGATCGCGGCCAAAGCCGCCTCAAGGCTGTCGTGCACCCGCATGGGTTGCCACTCGTGATAATCCAAGCCGGCACGGCGCAAGCGCCGATCATCGATTTCAAAGCCGAGCGGGCGCACCAGATGCAGCCGAGCGCCGGCATTGGCGCACAAGCGAATGGCATTGCCTGTGTTGGGCGGGATTTCTGGTTCAACCAAGATGACATCAAACATGGGCGTGATTGTGCCAGATTAGTAGCAAATCAGTGCGACTTGCACGCGCTGGCTTCGTATTTAATGGGGGTGCGCATGGCGGCCACAACCGTGACGCCCAAAGCCCCAGCTGCTAACAGCGCGCGTGCGGCCTCTGAGACGGTGCTGCCCGTGGTCATGACATCGTCCACCACCCCCACCCAGCGCCCTGCCACCGCGGGACTGGCCTCCATCGATCCGATCATGGCACTTTGTCGAGCCCCGCGTTTGCGATGTTTCTGAGGACTGGCCTCGCGGGGGCGACTGAGCCAATGCAACTGCGTGGCAATGCCGCTTAAGCGCCCCATGTGCCAAGCCAACTGCTGTGGTGGACTAAAGCCAATGGTTTGTAAGCGTTGCGTGCTCGCCGGCACCGGTATCCAAGCGCATGGCCGCTTGATTCGTATCGGCCGCTCGGCGGCTTTGAGCATCAAATGCGCCATGGGCCGCGCCAAAGACAGCCGCGCGCGCGCTTTAAAATCGGTCATCAACCACCCGGCCGGAAACCCATAATCCATGGCACAGACGGCATACGCTTGCGCGGGGGGTTGTTGCTGGCAGCTCAGACAGATCTCACTACAATGTGATGAATGGGTGTGTCGTGTCGGGATATGCCGTGTGTGTTCTTGACATTCAGGGGCGAGATCGTTGGCGCAACGAATACACAATCGGCGTGCTTGCCGGCTGTGATAGCAGTCGCGTTCACACCCAGCACAAAATAAGCCGGCACGTGCGCCAAGCGAACACAAAGGACAGCGCGTGTGCCAGGTGGCAAACAACGACTCACGAATCCGATGAAAAAAAGACATATGGCAACCTCGACCATCATTCAAAACGTAAACGCGACAGTGTGCCTGATCACGCGACTGCGCGAGACCACCGCATGACATTGGCGTCCCAACCCGAATCATTAGCCATCAATACCCGACACGTTCAACAACAGTTTGAACGCCGACTCGATCGCGCCGATCCAGAGTTCTTATACGGCGTGGTGGCACAACGCCTGTTTGACCGACTCAAACTGATTCGGCTTGATGCCCAACAGATCTTGGACGCGGGCTGTGGCACGGGTTTACGCACAGCACTGTTACGCGAGCGGTTTCCGAAGGCCCACATCACCAGCCTAGATCACAGCGCCGCGGTGCTGGCGCGCTTACGTCAACGGATGCATCCCAGTGCATGGGCAGAACGCTGGGCCCGCTGGCGCAAAAAACCGAGCATCGCGGTGCGCTGCGCAGACTTAACAGACACCGGATTGGCACCAGAGTCACTCGATTTGGTGTGGTCTAACCTCGCCATCCATTGGCACGATCGGCCACACGATGTGCTCAAAGAGTGGGCTCGGATTATTCGACCCAATGGCTTGGTGTTGTTCAGTGGCTGGGGGCCGGCCACGGGCATTGAACTGCGCCAAGCACTGAGTATCGCAGGTCTGGCAAGCGCAACATTGCCCTTGGTTGACATGCATGACTTGGGTGACTTGATGGTGCAACAAGGCTTCGCCGATCCCGTCATGGATCAAGAGACCCTCACGCTCACCTATGACAAGCCAGAGGCGCTATTGAAAGACGCGTGGGCCTTGGGCGGCAACCCCAACCCGAACCGCAAACCAGGCTTGGTGGGGCCCGCGTGGCGAGACAAACTATGCGATGCCCTAGAAAAGAATCGCAATGCGCCGTCCGGCAAGTTGCACCTCACCATCGAAGTCGCTTACGGTCATGCTTGGCGCAGCATGACCCGGCGGGTGGCGGGTGAAACCCGAATCAGCTTGGCGTCGATTGAAAAACTTAAATAGGCTGTGTCAAGCAAGCTTCAATCGATTGCGAGCCACTTGATACTCTTGGCTTAAGCGGGCCACGATGTCAGCCACGGGCACGATCTCTTGGATTTGACCCACCCCTTGACCAGCACCCCAAATGTCTTTCCAAGTCTTGGGTTTGGAGGTGCCAGAAGAAAAATTCATCGCGTTTTTGTCAGCTGCTGGCAAGGCGTTGGCGTCTAAGCCCGCGTTTTCAATGCTTTCGCGAATGTAGTTGCCATGCACTCCGGTGAAGAGGTTGGTGTAAATAATGTCAGCGGCATTGGCACGGACAATGGCGTCTTTGTAGCCCTGAACAGCGTGGGCCTCGGTGCTGGCAATGAAGCGTGTGCCGATGTAGGCCAAATCAGCACCCATGGCTTGGGCCGAAAGTATGGCCGCACCGGTGGTAATGGCACCAGAAAGAATCACTGGCCCTTGGTAGAAGCGCCGCAGCTCACCGACCAGCGCAAAGGGCGATTGCGCCCCGGCGTGACCGCCGGCGCCCGCGGCAACCACAATCAAACCATCAACACCCGCCTCCAGCGCCTTCTTGGCATGGCGCATGTTGATCACATCGTGCAGCACGATACCGCCATAACGGTGCACCGCTTCAATCATTTCCGGCACTGGGGCACGCAACGAAGAGATGATGATGGGCACGTGGTGTTTCACACACGTGTCAACATCCTGCATTAAGCGCACATTCGAGTCGTGCACGATTTGATTCACCGCGATCGGACCCACCACTTTGTCGGGATTGGCCGCTTGATACGCGGCGAGTTCTTTCTTCATGTCACTTAGCCACTGGTCAAGCAACTCAGGTGGCCTAGCGTTGAGCGCCGGAAACGAACCCACGATACCGGCCTTACATTGCGCAAGCACCAACTCAGGATAACTCACGGTAAACATCGGCGAAGCAATCACCGGCAGCGCAAGCTTTTGTAAGACGGGTGGGAGGTGTGACATGTCCATGTGCGTGGGCCTCTGTGGTTTTTAAGCGTTGGATTCAGCGTACGGTTATTGATTTTTTTTCTGCGTGTTCTTTAGCATGATGGCCGCCATCTGCTCAGTGTGTGGCGTGTCTTTGCGGGTTTGTAATTCGGCAATCACCCCCTTTTGATCAGCGATCGAACGGTTTTGGTTGACCTTCCATTTGGCCTTGACCGATTGCACTTCAAACTCCAGGCCCACAATGGCGTTGAGCATGGCTTGCATGTAGTCGGCCGGGGCCTCATCGATGGACCAGGGGCGGGGTTGATGGCGCTCATGGTAGTCAGTCAGTTGGGCGACGATTCGCCGCTTGATGTCGGGGTCGTGGTGCGCCACCAGTCGGCCCGTGACTTGAACGGTGACGTAGTTGTAGGTCGGGACCACGCGATGGTGCTCTGCCTTGGCCGCATACGAATTGGGTGTGATGTAAGCGCTCGGGCCATTAAAAATCGCCATCGCTTGAGGATTCGCCTCGAGGTGTTGCCACAGCGGATTGGCACGCGCCACATGCGCCCAAAGACGGGCACCTTGCACCAAAGGCTCAAACAGACCCATCGGCACGGGATTGACCAAGCAGCCCATCGGTTCATCTGGGGCGCCTGTGAGCAGGCTGGCCAATGGGTAGGCCTTAACCAGAGTGTCAATCGCCTCGGGCGATGGGGCATTGAAATGATTGGGAATGTACATCAGTCGTACCGTTCAAAAAGTGGATGTGCTTTATTTTAAATTGACGCTGGTCACTAAGCGCGCGCCGTACTAATCTTGTAGCACTTTGAACCACTTCTAGCACCACTGCCATGATGACCACCAAAACCCCTGTTTTAATTCGTATGCACGATCAAGACAACGTCGCGGTTGTCGGTAACGATGGTGGCCTGCCCGCGGGCACCGAAGTCGCCCCTGGGGTGACATTGCGCGAAGGGGTGCCGCAAAGTCATAAAGTCGCGCTCGTGGATCTGGCCGCCGGTGATGTGGTCAGGCGCTACAACGTGGTCATTGGCTACGCCAAAGAGGCTTTGCCAGCCGGCAGCTGGGTCAATGAGAATCGCCTGCGTTTGCCTGACGCTCCGAGCTTGGCCGATTTACCCATGGCGACCGCCCCCAAGCCCAACTGGACGCCTTTGGTTGGCTACACCTTCGAAGGATTTCGCAATCCCGATGGCAGCGTGGGCACGCGTAATATTTTGGCGATCAGCACGACGGTTCAGTGCGTGAGCGGCGTGGTGGATTTTGCGGTGAAACGCATCAAAGAAACATTGCTCGCGCGCTACCCCAATGTCGATGACGTGGTGGGCATTGAACACACCTATGGCTGCGGCGTGGCCATCGATGCCCCAGGTGCTGAAGTTCCGATCCGCACTTTGCGCCACATCAGCCAAAACCCCAATTTTGGGGGGGAGGTGATGGTAGTCAGCCTGGGCTGTGAGAAGTTACAACCCGAACGCTTGATGCCGCCAGGCAGCATCCCTTTGACCGTCGCGACCGATGCTGACGCTCAAACAAAAGACACCGATCAGCCTTGGGGTGCACTTGACGTCGTTTGTTTGCAAGACAAAGAACATGTTGGGTTTGCTTCGATGATTGACCACATCTTGCGACAAGCCGAGCAACACTTAAAACGACTGAATGCCCGTCAACGTGAAACCGTACCGGCCAGTGAACTGGTCGTGGGCATGCAATGCGGTGGCAGCGACGCTTTTTCAGGGATCACGGCCAACCCCGTGTTGGGCTTTGCGAGCGATTTGCTGGTGCGAGCCGGTGCCACGGTGATGTTCTCTGAGGTCACTGAGGTTAGAGATGGCATCGCGCAACTCACCGCGCGTGCCGCGACGCCAACCGTGGCACAAGCCTTGATCAATGAGATGGATTGGTATGACCAATATTTGGCTCGAGGGGGTGCCGATCGCAGTGCCAACACCACCCCGGGCAATAAGCGTGGCGGGCTTTCAAACATCGTCGAGAAGGCCATGGGTTCAATCAGTAAAAGCGGCAGCGCCCCAATCGCTGGCGTGCTCTCTCCAGGCGCGCGGCTCAACGGCCAACGCGGTCTGGTGTATGCCGCCACACCGGCAAGTGACTTTATTTGTGGCACCTTGCAATTGGCCGCCGGCATGAACTTACACATCTTCACCACCGGTCGCGGCACGCCTTACGGCTTGGCGGCCTGCCCGGTCATCAAAGTCGCCACCCGCAGTGACTTGGCGCGGCGCTGGCACGACCTGATGGATGTCAACGCCGGTGAAATTGCCGATGGCAAACAAACCATTGAATCCATGGGTTGGGCCATGTTTGAATTGCTACTTGATGTCGCCAGTGGTCGACGCCGCACCTGGGCTGAACAATGGCAGTTGCACAATAGCTTGGCGCTTTTTAACCCTGCACCGGTGACATGAGATGACCGACGAACGTCAAATTGTGGTGCCCGCGTCATTTCTTAAACTCTACACCCCTGAGGGTCGTGTGCGACCGACACCACCGCGTGAGTGGCTCGAGGAACGCCACGATTTGTGCGAAGACCTCTGCTTGCTGCTTCAAGAAACTGTAAAAGAGAAGGTGTGGACCCTTGGCATCACGCAAGAAGATGCGCTCGAACGCGTCGCGCTCGGACTGGCTGAATTACCACTCGAACTCAGTGCGCTCGAAGCCACTTGGATCAAGACACGGTTGCAAGAAATGCTTGAAACCTAAGACGATTTGAATCTTGCGCTTGGCTTCAAGCCAATGACTTACACTTTGTGTCTAGACAAAAGCTTTTAAGGAGTGCGGTGATGGTGGTTTCTCATTTCAAACGTTGGGTTTGTGCGGCTTTGGCAGGTTTGATGATGGCCAGCCCTGCGGTTTCTTTGGCGTGCACCAGCTTTTTATTGCCGGGCTCCGATGGTGGGTTTGTGTACGGACGCACCCTTGAATTTGGCATGGACATCAAATCCCGAGGCATTGCTGTACCTCGTAATCAAGCCATGCAAGGCACAGGCATTGACGGCACCGCAGGCTCGGGCTTGAAATGGACCACCAAGTACGCGGCCTTTGGCGCCTCTGCACTGGGATTGCCGATTATTGTCGATGGCATGAATGAAAAAGGCTTGGCCGGGGGCATGCTTTATTTGCCTGGCATTTCTGAATACCAAGAAGTCAGCCCAACCGAATCAGCCAACTCGATTGCTTCTTACGAAATGCTGGTTTATGCCTTGACCAACTTCGCCACCGTCGATGAAGTGCGAGAAGGGTTTCGCGCTATTAAAGTGAACCGCTCACCACAAAAAGACTTCAAAGGCGTGGTGCCCCTGCACCTGACCTTGCACGACGCCAGCGGCAAGAGCTTGGTGATTGAATACATTGGTGGTGAATTACAGATCTCTGACAATCCAACCAGCATTCTGACCAACGCCCCTCAGTTCTCTTGGCACCTGACTGGGCTTGGCAACTTTGCTGGGCTCTCCACCTCAGACCCCAAACCCATGCAGGTCGGTGACGCGAAATACGGGCCACCGAGTTCAGGCGGGGGCATGACGGGCTTGCCTGGCGACTTTTCTTCGCCGTCACGATTTGTGCGGGCCTTCTTCATGAAAGAAAACGCCCCCAAGAACATGACCACACGCGAGCAAGTGGGTACTGCCTTTCATTTTTTAAATAACTTTGATATCCCGCCAGGTTTGGTATCGCTAAGCAGTGGCTTCGGCGGCAGCAGCGGTGGCTATGAAATCACCTATTACGCCGCTGTTTCAGATCTTAAAAACAAAGTGTTTTATATCCGTACGCATGACAATCCATCGATTCAATCCATTGAGATGGCCAATCTTGATCTGGATGCCAAAGCGATTCGCTTCTTTGACCTCAATACCCAGTGGCAGATTCAACCATTGACCGGCCAATAATATTCGTCAGCCGTGGTCAAACGTGACTGTTTCAGATCACTTTGCCACGGTTCAGAATATTCTTGGGGTCAAGCGCCGATTTGATGGTGCGCATCAATTGGATTTCCGCCTCACTGCGCGTGTGCCCAAGCCAGGCTTTCTTGCGCGTGCCAATGCCGTGTTCGGCAGACACTGAGCCTGCAAACTGCTGTACCAAGTCGTAGACGATCTGCTCGATCTGAGCCTTCGGAAACGTGGCACGCTCACCCGGCACATGAACGGCGATGTGCAAATTGCTGTCACCGATGTGCCCAAAGTAAACCGATTCTGAAGTGGGTAATGCGCGGCTGAAGTGCTGCTTTAATGTGGCCACAAATGTGCCGATGGTTTGAATCGGCAAGCTCACATCAAAACTCGTATAGGGGGACCAAATGAGCGGAAACTCAGACACCGAGTCCCTGATTCGCCAAAACGCATCGCTTTCTTTGCCCGATTGGGCAACCGCCGCGTCGCTTAATTCACCGCTTTCGAGCCCCGCCTCTAAAAGCGACTCCAAGGCCTCTGCCGAGAGCCCGCCGGCGCCCGTGGTGCATTCCATTAACACCAGCATCGAGTCCGGTGCCGGCAGCGGCCGGGCGTTACCCGGCACACGCGTGGTCATGAAATCGTAGAAGTCTGGCCACATCACTTCAAAGGCCAACAACGAGGCTTGTGCGGCTTGTCGCACGCGCGTCAAAAATGCCAACACACTTAGGTCATCAGGCAAAGCGCAAAGTACTGAGGTGGTCTGTGCAGGCATCGGGTGTAAGCGCAAAACCGCACGAGTCACCACGCCTAGCGTGCCTTCGCTGCCAATAAACCAATGCTTCAAATCGTAGCCGGCGTTATTTTTAAGCATCTTGTTTAAGCTCGTGACAATCGTGCCATCAGCCATCACCACTTCCATACCCAACACTTGTTCGCGCATCATGCCGTAGCGAATCACTCGATTGCCACCCGCATTGGTCGAGATGTTGCCGCCCACTTGGCAAGAACCGCGCGCACCAAGATCGACAGCCACATACAAGCCTTGATCCACGGCCGCTTGTTGAGCCACTTGTAAGGGGGTGCCAGCCCATAGCGTCATGGTGCCGGCGGCTGGATCAATTTCTTCAATGCCTTGCAGGCGCTCTAGGCTGATCACGACTTCGCCATCGTTGACTTGGCTGCCACCCACCAGCCCCGTCATCCCACCTTGGACGGTGACCGGTTGGTCATGCTCATGACAGATCGCCAGCGCCGCACTCATGTCCTCGGTGTGGCGTGGTTTGACCACCGCCACAGGTTCACAGACCACGGCACGAGACCAGTCGGTTTTGTAGCGCGCATCGATTTGCTCACCCACCAACACTTGGGCTTGGCCCAAGCGCGTTTGAAGCGCGAGGACTAGCGCCTCAGACATAGCACGGCCCATCAATCAGGGGATGTGCTTTGATGAAATCCAAGTCGACTGTCACACCGAAACCCACACCCACGCCACTGCCTTCTGGGGGCTTCACGCAGCCAGCGGCGTCCAAGGCATAAGGGCATTGGCCGCCGAGCAGATCACGAAATGGGTTCAATGTCGTCACATCGCCTTCAAAGTAGCCCGGGTTATCGATTGCCGCCAGAACGTGCAAGCTCGCCGCCATGTTCAGTGCCGTCAGTGAGGTGTGGGGATTACAAGTGAGTTTTTTGGCGCTCGCCATGGCGGCGATACGCATCGTCTCAGTGATGCCACCCGTCTTGGAAATATCGGGCTGCACATAACCCACGCAGTCGTCTTCTAAGAGCGTCTCAAACTCATAACGGGTGTAGTGATTCTCGCCACTGGCCAAAGTCACCGGTGCCAAACGAGCCAAAGAGCGATAGGCATGGCGGTCGTGCGCTGGAAACGGTTCTTCTAACCAAACCACCCCACACTCGGCGAAGGCGGGCATGACGCGCCGAGCGTCAGCCAGCGAGTAGTTGGTGTTGGCGTCCGTGAGAATGTCAATCTCATTGCCAAGGGCTTTCCTGACGGCCATGACCCGTTCAATGTCAAGCGTTGGCGTATCACCCACACGCAGTTTGATGGCTCGATAGCCGCTGGCCACATGGGCGTGTGCTTCTTCAACGAGAGCGGCCGTGGGCTGCCAACCCAAGGCAATGCCGCCAGCATAGGCTTTGATTGGTTTGGCGCGACCACCGAGCAAACGGTACAGCGGCCAGTCGGTCATTTGGCAGCGGATATCCCACAATGCCATGTCTAAGCCACTCAAGGCCATGGCGGCTCCCGCCCCCAAACCGTGACTGGCAATTTGCATCTTATAAACCGATTGCCAAACACCTTGGCAATCGGTTGCGTCTTGACCCACCACCAAGTCTGACAAAGTCGTGTCAATCAGTTTGGCAATCGCGCCTGGGCAACGGCCGTGGTGAGCCTCACCCCAACCCACCAAGCCCTCATCGGTGAGCACTTGCACAAGCACCGCATCGCGTTTCACGCTGCGGCCAATACCCAACCGAACAGATTGCGCGGCTGGCACAGGAAACGACACGGGATAGGCTTTGATGTGTTGGATTTTCATGGGAATGGTCTTTTGTTATTGGTTTTAATTTTTCACCACATTACTGGGTCGCTCACCGTTGAGCAAGGCCAACAAGGTGTCGACCGCCCATTGGCTCATGCCAGTTAGGCTCGTGGCCGTGATGCCAGCCAAATGCGGGGTCAGTAAGGTATTTGGGGTGTCAAAGATGGGTTCATCGCCACTGAGGATGGCAGGCTCATGCACGTCAAGAACGGCGCTGGCCAAGCGATTCTCTTTGAGTGCCATAATCAACGCGGGCGTATCAACCACGGGGCCTCGAGCCACGTTGATCAAGCACGCACTAGGCTTCACCAATGCCAGTGCGGCATTATCAATCAAGTGATGCGTCTGCGGGGTGTGTGGGCAAGCCAATACCAGCCAGTCAGATGTTTTGAGTAGGGTGGTTTTATCAACCGCCGTGACGCTCACCGGCAATGTTTCAGGTCGGCGGGTCAACCCCAAAACGTTGACACCCATGACCTTTAGGATCTCTGCCAAACGTCGGCCAATTGAGCCCACACCGACAATGCCACAAGTGCTGCCGCCGATTTCTAAGCGATGGTTTGACATCGGCTTGGCAGCCGCCCAGCCCTCAGTGCGCAACGTGCTGTCAGTCACCACCAAACCACGCGAGACCGCAAACATGGCGGCCAGCACATACTCAACCACCGCTTGGCTGTTACTGCCCGGCAGATTGGCCACCACAATGCCTTTGTCAGCGGCCGCTTGCATCGGAATCATGTCAAGCCCAACACCATGGCGCACCACGTATTTCATTTTGGGAGCGTGATCAAAGACATCAGCCGCCAAGTGACTGCGCACCATGATGCCATCGCAATCGGCGATCAAGCGCGCAATGGTGTGGTGTGACACGTCGGGTGCCACCACCACATCAACCGTTTGAGCCAGTCGAGCTTGCTCGATGGGGTGAATCGGATTGGTTAACAACACTTTGGGGCGAGCAACTTGGGTCATGTTCAAACATGGGGTGATAGAAGATGACTGCAATGTAATGCACTGGCGGGCTGAACCCAAGCCCAACTGACCGTGGCGACGGTTTACGCCTCGCCGGTTGCAATGGGTGCCTGATCACGCGAGCACCATTCACTCCAAGAACCGACATAAAGGGGCGCGGTGCCTAGGCCGGCAAGCTCAAGGGCTAAGAGGTTATGACACGCGGACACGCCCGATCCACACTGCATGATGAGGTCTTCGGCACGACGCGCACCGATCACAGCGGCAAAACCGTGCTTAAGTGCCTCAGGGGTTTTAAAAGTCCCGTCTTCGTTCAAGTTGTGGCGATAAAACCGACTAACAGCACCCGGAATGTGTCCACCCACGGGATCAAGCGTTTCATTCTCCCCACGGAAACGGTCCTCTGAACGCGCATCGACCACCATACGCTGTTGGCTATGAACGTTGGCCAATACCTCTTCAAAACTCACCACGCTCACCGTGGTGGGACGATCCGTTAAGGCGCCCTGATGGGGTGCTGCGGGCACGGTCTGCGTCAACGGCTGACCCTGAGCTTGCCACGCCTGCACACCACCATCAAGGATGGCGACTGATTGATGTCCCAGCCAGCGCAAGGTCCACCAAACACGTGAGGCATGGGTGCCTTGGCTGTTGTCGTAGATCACGACTTGGGTATCGTCATTGACGCCCAATCGGCGAAACACGGCCAAGGCGTCCTGCCGCTTGGGTAACGGATGGCGACCGTTGTTGCCTTCTTTAACGCCCCCCATTTCTTTTTCCATGGACACAAAGTGTGCGCCAGGCAGGTGATTTTTGGCGTAAGCGAGAGCGCCTGCCTGCGGATCAAACAAATCATGGCTGCTATCAAGTACCACCACATGGGTGGGGTCGCTTTGCTGCAACGACAAGAGCTGCGCAACAGAAATCAGGTGTTGATGTGACATGGCCATTTCCCAAAAGAAAGTTCGTTTCAGGTTACAGCGTTGCCGCTGAACTGGCAAATGCGCGCAATGCGCGGGTCAGTGGGTCACGCAACGTTGACATGCCTCGATACGCGAGAAACGCTGGTGACATCGAGTCCAGAGCATCGGCCAATTCGTTAGCACGGCTTGCGTCCACTCTCAGCACGTCAATCAACGGACAGACCATGACATGGATAAAGAACACCGCGCGTTTGATTGCTGGTAACGGTAGGGTGGTTTGTCGCTCGATGCGGAAATGAACTTGCGACAGCAGCGGCTGTTTGCCATTTGCCGTGTTGTTCAGCGCCTCAGACCAACGTGGCGCCCGTTCATTAGGGTCTTGCCACAGATCGGGGCTTGGACTAAGTAACCAGACATGTCGGCGCACGGGCGCTTGACGAAACGCAATCGTTTCAATGCCTGCACGTGCTGCCAGTAACGCACGATTGTCGGCCACTGGCGCATGCACCGCCGCGAACCCAAGGCCTAGTTTGTCAGCGGGCGACCAGTTTGAAGCAAAACATACCGACACATACCGCACCACAAAACCCAATGCGGGTTCGTCGTGCAGAATCACAAAATCCTCAGGCAGGTGATGGGACAACGCGATCGGATCGGCCGCCACAGTGCAGCCCGTTTGATGCTTGTCTTGGGCAGCGATGGCCGCTAAAACGCGGTGATCAGCCTCACCGGCCTGACCATCACCTTGGCGCAAGCGCTCTGCCTTATGCGCTCGGTAATCTGGCAGTTGATCGTGCCGCCACAAAAGGGTGTCAAAGTCATGTTCAGGTCCGCCCAAACGGCTCAACCCAGGCGCCACCCGAAACGGCGCTTGAACAGGCCAAGGCATGATTTCCGCCGGTGTTTGCCAGGCGGCGGATGCGACTCGCGCAGGCTGAATATTTGTCATGGTGCTGGCAGTTTTAGCATCCATTGCTTGCAAGATGGGTTTGTTCGATCGTTCATATGAACAAGATCCAATCATCAGCCATCACACCAACCACTCTCCTAAACATTACTTTGTACTGTTATGTAAAATGGCATTGTTTATGTTTTTGCGCAAAAACCAATGTTTGGTTTAGGGTGCATGGCACAAAATCTGTCCGCGTGAATAAGATCCGAACCAGTCTAATTCGAGTTGGATCAGTCGAAGCGGTTTCGCATCAGCTCTACCCGTCTAAGCCAAAACCGCCCTGTTAACCATTTGCAACGCTTTGACCCAAACATGGCTTGATCTTGTCGTTGAGACTCGAAATCGTTATGCTTTAGGTAACCATATATTTAATATCGCTTAATCATCACGCGCTACTTTTTTTGGTCAGCACCCTCCCAAGACCCGCTTACCCAAAACCAGAGGACCTCTTGACAGTAGTCCTGCGTTTGGCGTTCGATAATGAAATGAAGACTAACCAGTAGTAAAAAAACCCTTAAGTCATGGAAACACCTTTTCGTAGTTTTTCAGTGCAATGGATTGTTGGAGAGCAACGCTTCACCAATGAGTCGCTGAACAACGCTTATCCTGACCAAGACATTCAATGGTTCAACCACCCACCAAGCTTGGGTGATGCGGGGTTTACCAGCTTAAAGCTAGCCAGCGGCATGTCGGTGCACCATTCCATTTTCCGGTTCCCAAAATCAGGCGCGCGGCACCACGGTCCCATCGCCTTAGTGGATGTGACGTTTCGTGAGCCCACGCTGGTCGTGCAAGCTGTTTTGTCGGGCAACACCACGCGCCGCGAGATCAGCGGTGATGCACTGTTTCGTTCACCCTACCCACTTGACCCGAATCACACCCTTATTAAAGTGGAATCAAACAGCACCTTTGAACTGGCTATCGACCCGAGTGCTGATGTGGAGATCATTTACCTGCATGCCAATGCTTCCTCTTTGCGACTGCTGCTTGGCGAAACACTGGCTGAAAAACTGTTTGCCGAATTACGCCAACAACCCCAACCCACGCGCACATTGCCCGCCCAAATCATCAGCCCGTTGAAGTTTTGTTTTGATCAGCATTTGGAAGGCCCCATGTTGAAGTTGCACGCGCAATCCAAAGCCATTGATTTTTTATCTGGACTGATTCGTTACCGTGCAACGGGTCGACGCTCACCACGCCTGGCCAAAGATCACCGGGCACAATCCATTCGCGACCACATTTGCGCTTGCGGTCTGAACTTACCGAATACTCAACAGTTGTCACAGAAGTTTGGCTTAACCCCTCGCACATTAAACGCTGCTTTTTTGAATGAATACGGCATGACCGTGGCGCGTTACATCAAAGAGCACCGCCTTTTGATTGCGCATGAGCAGCTGGCAAATACTGATGTTTCTATTCGAGAAATCGCAAGCATGCTCGGCTTTAGCCAAGTCAGTAATTTCAGTGCGACTTTCAAGGCGCAGTTTGGTTATCCACCCACGAGCCTTAGGCGCAAGCCCGCCACCCGATCGATGAGTTGATCGAAAAAATTAACGGTGCTAGGGAGACAGCGTGTCGGTCTGGTCTTCAGGCGTAAACTGTTGTTTGATTGAATATTCGGGACGTTTCTCTGCGCCATGACGCTCGCCCAACGCTTCACCACCGAGTACGCTGATTTTGAAGATCGTATCCGCGTTAGCCATCAACTCGATTCGGGTGAAATTGTGGTGACTTGGCTCACGCGACGCTTAACGGATCGTCTGGTTATTCACCTTGGCGCTTGGCTAGAAAAAGAGACCGTACAAATCCCGAGACCCGATGTGGTGCAGTCATTTGCGCAAGAAGCCGCCGCTGTTGAACTTGCCCAAGCCGCAACGTCGTACCCACAAGCAGCGGTCAAACCACCGCCATTGCCTGTGGCTTGGCTGGTGCGAGAAATCGATATCAATACCGAAGGCGAAGGTGTCCGTTTTCAGCTGCGCGGCGAATCGCCCCACGAGAAATGCCAACTCAGGCTCAGTCGCTTCCAACTGCGCCAATGGCTCAATATTCTTCGTTCGCAATACCTCGTGGCGCAATGGCCACTGTCAGCGTGGCCTCAGTGGTTGCAACCCAATGAAGCATCCACTGTTACGGCCCAAGCCAGCGGCCGAGCGTTGCATTAAAAGGAAAGCCCGTGCCCACCCACAGCACTGTTGAAATCAAAGACCTAGCCCTTGTAACCCGAATTGGCACCTTTAAACCAAACGAGGCAGTCCCAAAAACGCATCACCTTGACCTGACATTGTCCATTGATCCCAGCCTGGTGCTCATTGCGATCGATGACATGGCTCACGTCTTTGATTACGACCCATTGGTCGCTGAAATTGATCGCATCGCGCGCGACGGTCACTACGAAACCCAAGAGCGCTTGATCACCCGCATCGTCCAAGCCTGCGCAATATATGACGCGATCACCGCACTTGAAATCTATTTAAGAAAAGGTCCCGTGCTTGCTGACAGCGGCATGCTGGGCTTACGCCTGACTGTTGATAGGGCTGGTCTGGCTGCGATCAGACAAGCCCCATAACCGAAAGCGCGACGCAAAAAAACACGAAATAACGCTTGGGTTTTACTTGTAGCTCAGGCGTTGATCTGAAAACTGTCGGACTCGCGTGCGCCAAGCGCGATAACTGCCCGGTTTCAGATTCGCCCGCATCAGTGCCTTGACTTGGTCAGGCCCGAGCCCGTGCAGGGTCTTGATTTGTGCAAAGCTCACGTGGTCGCTTAAGGCCATTTCAATGATTTCACTGACGACTGCGGCATCGGGTTTCATGACTCGTATCTCGGACTAAAACTTGTAACCCACACCCACCAGAAAGTTATAGGCGCTTGAGCTGGGACTAGCTGACACGGTGCCACCAGGCCCATCGGTGTAAGTCGATGACAAGCTGGACTTCTCGTAGGCGTAATAGTTAGCCTCTGCGAAGGCGTAAAGACCCTGCGTGATGGTTTGTTTGTATCCCAAGCCCAACACATAGCCATTGACGTTATCGGTGTTAGAGGGCGCTGAGCAACAATTGGTCTGGGAATACTTGATGCGTTGATTGGTGTAGCCCAACTTCACGTAAGCCAGTTTGTCGCGGTCAATGGCATAACCGGGCGTGACGAACAAGCTGAAACGGTTTGATACCGTGAAATTGTAGTTATAAACGTTAGTAGATCCGGTGCCGGGGTAATAGAAGCCCACGGTGTTGGTGGTCTGAGTCAGCGCTGAGTAGTCAACACCCAACCCCAATGTGAACTTGTCTTTGACCAGAAACGTGTAACCCAAACCCAAAACCAGTGGTGCTGAATTTACGCTTGGACTGACCGTGTTACTAACGTTGGCGACACCACCAAAGTCTTGTCCCGTCGCGGTTGCATTTTCAACAACATTGTGCTCGAAGCCCGTCGATACTTGACCGTAAAAGCCCTCAAAAGCGCTTTGCGCCATAGCAGCACCTGAGATCGTGAGTCCTGCAATCGTTATTGCTGCAAAGCGTGCATTGATCTTCATGAGATACCTTTTTGTTAGGCGTGGCGTGGCGATGATTTGGATTGGATGACGACTTTCAAGCATTTTTAAACTCAAGAGCCATTTGAGAACCAAACTTTTATCGGTCGACTGTGTTCGAAACATTTTGACCCAAAACCAACTTAAAACAAAGCCCCGCTTACACCAGCGAGGCTTTGTTGGGTCATGATTACTTTTTTAGAACTTGTAACCCACACCCACCAAGACGTTGTACGTCGTTAATGACTTGGTGTTTGTCGCTCTCAAAGAGTGTGACTTGGTTTCGATCACAGCCAACCATTGCAAATATGGGCTGCGGGCAATGACCCATGACGGGTTAAACGAACCGTGCCAA
>CALBEY010000102.1 GCA_937888805.1 uncultured Burkholderiaceae bacterium | reverse complement strand
TTTGGCGACATTTCGTACTGATCCTGGGTGCAGTGAGCATCGGCGCTTGTAGCTCAATTCAGTTTGGGTATAACAACGCGCCCTCACTACTTCAGTACCAGATGGACAGCTACCTTGACCTGACTGATCAGCAAGAAGAAATCTTATCGCAGGAATTGAAAACGCTTCAATCATGGCATCGCCAAGCGGCGCTGCCAGATTACGCAGCCATGTTGCGTTTATGGGCCGAAGATCTATCGGTCAAACGAACATTTACAGTCGATGACATTCTTCAAAAGCAGAACCTTTTGCAAGCAGCCTTATTGGTGCTTGGTCAAGAGTCAGCGGTTCGGCTTGCGCCCCTGGTTTTAACGTTAAGCCCTGAACAAAAAGACCGGTTGCGCGAGCGCTTTGGCGATGGCAATAGCGACTATGCCCGTGAAAATCAGCGCTCGCCTAAAAAAATGGCGGCTGATCGCCGCGAACGGTTTATCAAACAATATGAACGCTGGTTGGGTGACTTAACGCGCGAACAATTAAAAACCTTGGATCAGTGGCTCTTAAGGCAACCCAACAACTCAGAACTTTGGGGACAAGAACGCATCGCCCGGCAAGAGGCTTTGCTCAGCTTGTTGGCACAAGCCAAAGAAAGTGGCTCTGCCCAACAAGCGGCCTTGGCTTTGCATGACTACTTTCAAAGTTTGAGTCGTTACCGGATCGCCGAGTTGCAATCTCAACGTGAAAGCAGACAAACCGCTTTGGCCACCCTGACTGCAGACTTACTCAATCAAATGACGCCATCGCAACGCAGCGAACTGAAGTCCAAACTGTTGAGTTACGCCCAAGACTTTGAAACCCTGTCACGTTAATCTCTTCGGCTAATGGGACGGCGCTTGGGTTCACGAAAGCGGTCATAGCCCCAAAGATACTGCTCGGGTGCGTACCGGATAGCTTTTTCAAGCGCGTGGTTCATTTGCGTCGCCGCCGTTGCGGGATCCGCTGACCATGGCAAGTCGACCACCCAATGCTTGATCTCAAAACCTTGTGCCTGCGCCAAGCGGTAGGCGCACAAAACCACAACCGGTGCCTCGGTGATTTTCTGCAAGCGTTGCACCAGTGTGGTGGTGTAGGCACGCTGCCCAAAAAATGTCGCCCACACACCCTCGCCTTCGATTGGGACTTGATCGGGCAGGATCCCGATGGTGTCGCCTGATTTTAAGGTCTTGGCCAGCGCTCTGACGCCCTGCATATCAGCTGGCACCAACCGTAGTTGCGCTCTGCTGCGCAGGACTTCAATCCATTGGCGTAACCAGCGCATTTTGGGGACCCTAAACATCACGGTAGAACGGTGGCGTTGTGCGAAAACGGGCCCGAGCAATTCAAAATTACCAACATGAGGGGAAATCAGAATCAGGCCTTTGCCTTGCGCCAAAAGCGCATCAATTTCAGACCAGTCATAGCCATCAGATTGCGCTTTGATGTGCCGGGCACTATGGCGACTCGAATGCCAATAAGGCATTTCAAGAAACAAGCTCGCCACGTGTTCGAGGCTCGAGCGCAAGAGCTCGTTGCTCGCCTTGGGCAAAGCCAATGATAGGTTCAACGCCGCGCGCTGCTTGTAGCTACCCGGCAAACGATGCATCAAGGCGCCACAGCCACGGCCTAGCCGTTGCGCCCCGCCGAGTGTCAGCGAACTGGCCACCCAAAAAACCGCATTGGCGAATCGGGCGCCGATGCCCACATTTTTTTGTGCTGCCGATTTTTTCAATGTCTGCTCGAAGAAGGTGACCGCTTTAAGCGGTTATTTTTGGTCTTTGTGGCTTCTTTGCCACTGTTATTGTCTCACGACCGTCACGACGCCTCCTGTCCCTTCCTCATAAGCCCAACCCGCCTCACTAAGACGTCACCTAACGGTCATCTCACTGTCACATTTTGGCGGAATGATTTAGACTTTAACCCTGTCCCCTACCCATCCTTGTGGAGTTTGTTATGAAACTCAATGCTTTGTTAGCCGGTGTGGCCGCTTTGGCGGTTTCCTTTTCTGTGTCCGCAATGGACCCCCGATTTACTGATGCCAATGGTGACTTGGTGGCCGATGCGCCAACCAACCCAGCCGAATGGATCGATCCACCTGTATTGGTGTTTGCATACACACCCGTTGAGGACCCCGCGGTGTATGCCAAAGTGTGGGATGAGTTCATCAACCACCTGAGCACCACCACCGGAAAAAAAGTCCAATTTTTCCCCGTACAAAGTAATGCTGCTCAATTAGAAGCGATGCGCGCTGGTCGTTTGCACGTGGCTGGCTTTAACACCGGCTCAAACCCCTTGGCTGTGAATTGCGTGGGTTTTGTGCCTTTCACCATGATGGCTTCAAAAGACGATCTCTTTGGTTACGAGATGGAAATCATCACGTACCCTGGTAGCGGCATCACCAAGATCGAAGACATCAAAGGCAAAAAAATGGCTTTCACGTCAGCGACATCAAACTCTGGCTTTAAAGCGCCTTCGGCTTTGCTCAAAGACCAATTCAAACTCGAAGCGGGTAAAGACTTTGAAGCCGTGTTCTCAGGCAAGCATGACAACTCTATTCTCGGTGTTGCCAACAAAGACTATGTGGCCGCTGCGATTGCCAACTCAGTCAAGGCTCGAATGATTGCCAGAGACGTCGTCAAGCCCGAGCAGCTTGAAGTGATTTACAAATCACAGACCTTCCCCACAACCGGTTACGGCTATGTTTACAACTTAAAACCAGAGCTTGCCGCCAAGGTCAAAGACGCCTTTTTCACCTTTAACTGGGAAGGTTCCAACCTACAAAAGGAATTCAGCAAAGGCAAGCCACCACAAGAAAAATTCATGCCCATTAACTACAAAGACTACTGGCAGGTCGTGCGTGACATCGACAAAGCCATGGGCGTGTCATATAACTGCAAGTAATCACTAAAATTCAGCGCATACCCATCGAATCAAGGAACACGCTTTGCTGATCATCGAATCATTAGACAAGAAGTATCCGACCGGTGATCGGGCTCTAAAAAGCGTTAGCTTGTCTGTACAAACGGGGGAGGTCATCGGTTTGATCGGCCCGTCGGGCGCCGGCAAATCTTCCTTGATTCGATGTGTCAATCGGTTAATCGAGCCCAGTGGCGGCTCGATAACGCTAAACGGCAAAAATATTCTCGCGATGGGCCAGCATCAATTGCGCTTAGCGCGACGCGAAATTGGCATGATTTTTCAAGAGTTTGCCTTGGTCGAGCGCCTGACCGTCATGGAGAACTTGCTCTCTGGGCGACTCGGTTACACCGGCTTTTGGGCCAGCTGGTTTAGACGCTTCAATCAGGCCGACATCGCACGCGCTTTTGAATTACTCGATCGTGTGGGCTTAAGCGGCATGCACAACAAACGCGCCGATGAATTGTCTGGCGGGCAGCGCCAGCGTGTTGGCATTGCCCGGGCATTGATGCAATCACCAACCCTATTGTTGGTTGATGAGCCGACCGCCAGCCTTGACCCCAAAACCTCACGCCAGATCATGCGTTTGATCATTGACCTTTGTCGTGAACGGGGCTTGGCCGCCATCATTAACATTCACGATGTGGTGTTGGCCACCGAATACCTGCCAAGAATTGTTGGCTTACGCGCTGGCGAAATCGTGTTTGACGGACAAGCGCAGTCGGTTGATCAAACGGTTCTAAGCCGGATCTATGGCGAAGAAGACTGGACAGCACTCACACGCAAGGTGCAACAGGCCGCGAGTTCAGGCGCAGAAACGGACTCAGACAGCGACACGGTTGCCGATCCCGTTCGCTTATACCAATAGGGTTGCCCATGGCCACGCAACACTCTTCTATGCAGTGGCAACGGCCACCCTTCATCAAAAGCGCACTGCTGCGGTGGGCACTGATCACGGGCTCATTGCTTTATCTTTTGGTGGGTATTGGCTCACTGGACATCAACTGGGTTCGCATCATGCAAGGCGGCGAACGCGGGTTGCGCTTTGTTGGCGGCTTTCTGTCGCCTGACTTTGTCTCACGCGGACCTGACATTTTGACTGGGTTTATCGAAAGCCTAACAATGACCGTGACCTCAACGGCTGCCGGGGTTTTGCTATCGATACCCGTTGCCGTTGGTGCGGCACGCAATTTATCAAACCAATTTTTTTACTTGATTTGTCGAGCCTTCATCGCCGTGTCTCGGACCTTGAATGAAATCATTGTGGCCATCCTGCTAGTGGCCATGTTTGGTTTTGGGCCTTTTGCTGGCTTTTTAACCTTGACGTTCGCCACCATTGGCTTCATGGCAAAATTGCTCGCTGAGGACATGGAAGAAATTCAAGCCAGTCAACTTGAAGCGCTCAAAGCATCGGGAGCCACTTTTTTACAACGTTTGGACTTTGCCGTTTTGTCGCAAGTCAAACCACGGCTCGTTGGACTGTCAATTTACCGGCTCGACATTAACTTTCGTGAGTCGGCGGTGATCGGTATTGTCGGTGCCGGTGGCGTTGGTGCGACCTTAAACACCGCCATGGACCGCTATGAGTATGACTCAGCGGCTGCCATCATCTTGATCATTATCGCCATTGTTTTTGTGGCGGAATATCTCTCTGGCATCATTAGGCGACGCATCCAATGAATGCCATCACGCACAAAAAATCCCCGCCGAGCTGGCAACTTCGGGACAGCGCGAGTAGTTGGCGTCATTTTTTAAGTTGGCTTGCCGGCACCATGCTGGTGGTTTGGTGCTTCCAGGTCATGACCAACGAAACCATTTGGGCGTTTGTTTACGACGCACCAACGCAAGCCATTGACATCGGTTCGCGCATGCTGCCACCCGACTGGGCTTACACCCGCGAGCTGCTCTACCCAATGTGGGAAACCGTCAACATCGCCACGCTTGGCACCTTAATCGGGGTGGTGATTGCGGTTCCAGTGGCGTTTCTCGCTGCCCGCAACACCACACCAAGCGTTTTGTTTATCCGCCCGGTTGCGTTGTTTGTGATTGTGGCGTCACGATCAATTAATTCCCTGATTTGGGCACTTCTATTGGTCACGATTGTTGGTCCTGGACCCTTAGCAGGGGTTTTTGCGATCGCGCTACGATCAATCGGTTTCATTGGTAAATTGCTCTATGAAGCCATCGAGGAGATCGATGAGCGCCAAGTGCAAGCGATTACCGCCACGGGGGCTAGCTCGCCTCAAATCATGGCCTGGGGCATCGTGCCGCAAGTCTCACCCGCCTTGGCAGGCATCACCGTATTTCGCTGGGACATCAACATTCGCGAGTCAACTGTTCTGGGGTTGGTGGGTGCTGGCGGCGTGGGCATGAATCTGGAGTCAGCACTGAACACCTTGGCTTGGCCAAAAGTGTTCATGCTCCTGATTGTCATTTTTGCGACCGTGGCCGTCAGTGAATGGGTATCGGCAAAAGTACGCCACAAGCTGCTGTAACAGGTGAGGTTAGCCCAAACGAACTATCACTGAGTCCATTCGATGCAACCAGACGCCAGTAAAACTAAGGTTTGTTTGTCTTGCAGGCGATATTCGCACCACGAACTGAACAATATGGTGCTTCACAGCGGGTAAAGCCGCCTTTAGGCTGAGCTTTACTGCTACTTACCCTAGGTATTCAATTGTGTCGCTGACCCATAGAATATCGACATCGGTGATTAAGAGTCATTGGTTCTCGACACGTTAAAACCTATGGAGACGTCATGAAAAAAATCGCAAAATTAAGCCTTAGTGCTTTGGCCATCACAGCTGCACTTGCAGCGGCCCCCGCAAGCGCACAGCAATACACCTTTATGACCGGCCCGCAAGGCGGTGTTTGGGTGCCGCTAGGTGGTGCACTAAAGGGCATGTGGGAAAAAGCAATGCCAGGTCTGAACATCACCGCCACGCCCGGTGCGGGTTTGGCCAATGTGCGCGGCGTTGATGAAGGCAAGGCCCAGATCGGCATGTCAAACTCAAGTAGCGCGGTCGATGGGCAGCTCGGCAAAGCCCCGTTTAAAGGCAAAACCACCAAAGTCTGCCAACTGGCTAACTTGTACCCCCAGTTTTTTCAAGTCGTTGCCACCAAGGATTCGGGTGTGACCTCTTTTAAGGATCTCAAAGGCAAACGCTTGGTAACCCAGCCCAAGGGCAATACGGGTGAAGCACTCACAGCCGCCATTTTGCAACTCAACGGCATGACCTACAAAGATCTCGATAAAGCCAACTTCCAAGCGGGCTACACCGATGCGGTTTCAATGATGAAAGACGGCCACGCCGATGTCTTCACCTTGGGCACCGTCGCACCAGCCTCATCTGTGATGGATCTGGCCAATGCCCGCGGCATTGCGTTGGTACCCGTCGACGATGCCACCATGAAAGGCATGCAAGCGATGAACCCTGCCTACAACAAACTAACCATCAAGGCCGGAACGTATCCTGGCCAAGACAAAGATGTGGCAGCGATTGGTTACTTTACGCACGTGATTGTGTCTTGCGACTTGCCGGCAGATACCGTTTACAAAATGGTCAAAATCATGGCTGAAAATATCGATACGATGGCCTCTGTTAGCAAGAGTATGGCTAACCTGACACCACAAGTCATGGCCACTGAAATGGGTGTGCCGCTGCACCCCGGTGCCGCCAAGTACTACAAAGAAGTCGGCGCGATGTAAAGGCCATTGGGGCGTCTGATGACGCCCCATCTCTACCAGGATAATCAAATGAGTGAAGTCGTCTCCGACGAGAAAGTTGCGATCGCCCCTAAATCGCCGCTAATGAAACTAATCATCACCACGATCGCGGTGACTATGTCGCTCTACCACATGTACGTGGCGGGGTTCGGACCGCCCGAGGCGGTCATTTTCCGGGGCACTCACCTGATATTTGCCTTGGTCTTGGTGTTTTTAATCTTTCCCAGCCGCAAAGGCACCTCAACTTGGTGGCGCTCATTTGACATGCTATTACTGGTGGGTGGGCTCGGCGGCGTACTACACATCTTTTTCACCTACGAAGCATTTATCAATCGTTTCATTTACATCGATGACCTAACGCCAAGTGACATGTTTTGGGGTGTTGTCACGATTTTGATTGTGCTTGAAGCCACTCGCCGAATTATTGGCTTAGCCCTGCCTATCACGGCCTTGGTGTTTGTCGGCTACGCCGCCTTTTTTACCAACGTCACGTGGGTTGTTTTACTCGAACAACTGTATCTTTCGACTGAAGGCATTTTTGGTTCAACATTGGGCGTATCTGCAGCCTACGTGATGCTTTTTGTGATCTTCGGTGCCTTCATGGAAAAAAGCGGTACTGGCCGCCTATTCATGGACTTCTCGATGTCATTGACCGGCAAAAGTGCCGGCGGCCCAGGTAAAGTGGCCATCATCAGCTCAACCATGTTTGGTACGGTGTCAGGCAGCGCTGTGGCCAACGTCATGGTCACGGGCCCCATCACCATTCCACTGATGAAGCGCACTGGCTTTAGACCCGCGTTCGCGGCGGCCGTAGAAGCCGTGGCCTCTACTGGCGGGCAGATCATGCCACCGGTCATGGGTGCTGTTGCCTTCGTGATGGCCGAATTCTTGGCCGTCCCTTATTTGCAAATCACCATTTGGGCTATTGTGCCCGCCATGCTTTACTACATCTCCGTTTTCTTCGCAGTGCACTTTGAAGCCAAGCGCTATCGCTTAGCAGGGATCCCAGAGGAAGAACTGCCCAAAATGTGGCAGGTCATGCTGCTTAGGGGTCAGTTATTCATCCCGATGTTTGTGATCTTGATCGGTTTGGTCTTGGGCTATTCGGCACCGATGTGCGCCTTGGTAGCCGCCTTGTTTTGTTTACCCGTTGCCATGCTGCGCAAAGCGACTCGTCAAGAGCTCACGTGGTACACCCCTATCCAAGCCCTCGAGGAAGGTGCGAAGGGTGCTTTATCGGTCGCCATGGCTTGCGCCTGTGCTGGCCTAGTGATTGGCTCAATCACGATCACAGGATTAGGGATTGTCTTTACTCAAATCGTGATTGAATTGGCCAACAACCACGTCTTTTTGGCACTACTGGTCACCGCCGTCGCCGGCATCATCTTGGGCATGGGTATGCCCACCACACCAGCTTATATTGTGATGGTGGCCCTATTGGTCCCCGCCTTGATTAAGATGGGCATCGTGGCGCCCGCGGCTCACTTGTTTGCGCTTTACTTTGCCATCCTCTCTGCCATTACCCCGCCAGTGGCATTGTCAGTCTTTGCAGCCGCCGGTATTGCTGGCGCCAATATGTGGACAGCAGGACTGGCCGCCGTTCGCGCCGGTGCACCGGCTTATATCGTGCCTTTCATGTTTGTCTACGAACCCGCACTGCTATTTATTTTGGACGACGACCAGTCTTGGTATCACGCGGTTTGGCCCATTATCACGGCTTCAATCGGTGTGATTGCGTTAGCAGGTGGTTTATTTGGTTGGCTTCTGAGCCATGCAAATGTGGTTCAGCGTGTCCTCTTGGTGATTGGTGCCTTGTCCTTGATTAAGCCAGGTGGCCTGACAGACCTCATTGGATTTGGCATACTAGGTGCTGTTGTGGTCTGGCAACTGTTTGACCGCCGTCGTGAAGCAGTTCCACAGACGTCAACTTAGCCTCTAACCAAAGGACGCTGGCATGGGCATTATCACCTCGATCGAGGATCTTCGAATCCTGGCAAAACGCCGCGTGCCACGAATGTTTTACGACTACGCTGACTCCGGTGCTTGGACGGAGTCCACGTACCGAGCCAATGAATCTGATTTCCAAAAAATTAAGTTGCGCCAACGCATCTTAATCGACATGGAAAACCGCTCAACGCACTCAACCATGATTGGTCAGCCGGTGTCGATGCCTGTGGCCATCGCACCCACGGGTCTGACTGGCATGCAACACGCCGATGGTGAGATCTTGGCCGCACGCGCGGCCAAAGCGTTTGGTGTGCCATTCACCCTCTCAACCATGAGTATTTGTTCGATTGAGGATGTGGCCCAAGAAACAGATCGACATCCATTCTGGTTTCAGCTTTATGTGATGAAGGATCGCGATTTCATCACCCGCCTTATTGAGCGTGCCAAAGCGGCCAACTGCAGTGCCTTGGTGCTAACACTTGATCTTCAAATTTTGGGGCAAAGACACAAAGACCTGCGCAACGGCCTCAGTGCACCACCCAAACTAACGGTGGCCAACATGCTCAATATCACAAGCAAACCGCGCTGGGCTCTCGGTATGCTGGGTACCAAACGCCGTCAGTTCGGCAATATTGTGGGACACGTCAAAGGCGTGACCGACATGAGTAAGTTAAGCGAATGGACGGCCTCGCAATTTGACCCCAAGCTCAATTGGGATGATGTGCAGTGGATCAAAAAACTTTGGGGTGGCAAGCTCATTCTCAAAGGCATTATGGATGTTGAAGATGCGCGCTTAGCCGCCGACTCAGGTGCTGATGCCATTATCGTCAGCAACCACGGCGGGCGGCAACTCGATGGCGCTGATTCCAGCATCAACGCGCTACCTGCTATTGTTGATGCGATCGGCAATCGGGTTGAGATCCACATGGACGGCGGGATTCGTAGCGGGCAAGACGTTTTAAAGGCTCGGGCGCTTGGTGCTCGGGGCTGCTACATTGGTCGCAGCTTCCTATACGGCTTAGGCGCCATGGGTCAAGAGGGCGTGACCAAAGCACTTGAAATCATCCACAAGGAACTTGATCTCACCATGGCCTTTTGTGGCCACACCGACATCGAAACAGTTGACAAGCGCATCCTACTGCCAGGCACGTTTCCAACCGCCTAAGTCGGCGGGCGAGAGAGCTTTAAACCATATAGCCACTCCCGCCACATGGCGACCAACAAAGCCATGAGCACGGGCCCGACAAACAGCCCCACCAGACCCATGGTTTGTACACCACCCACCAACCCAAAAAAGGTTGGTAAGAAGGGTAGCTTTACCGGTCCGCCAACCAATTTTGGACGTAAGGTCTTATCGACAATGAAAAGCTCGACCGAGCCCCAAATAAAGAGTCCCACGCCCTCAATGACGTTGCCCGAGCCAACCAAGTAAATCGATACCAAGGTAAAGCACAAAGGTGCTCCGCCGGGAATCATGGCCATGACACCGGTGATGACGCCCATCAAAACCGGGGACGGAAACCCAACCACCCAATAGGCCAAACCCAGAACCACGCCTTCACCAATGGCAATCAAGCCCATCCCGGTCACGGTCGAACTGACGGTTGCTGGCACTACTCGCGAGAAGTGCTGCCACCGATTGGGTAACAATCGCTCACCCACCACATCGAGTTGCTCGACCAACCCATGCCCGTCTTTGTAAACAAAGAACAAAGCCATCAGCATGAAAAGAACGGTCAAAAAAATATGAAACACATCGCCTGTGGCAGTCACTGCCATGCGGTAAATGTCACCCAAGTGTTGGCCACTAAAAACCTCCACCCAATCGCCAAGTGCTTGCGGTTGACCCAAGTAGTCGTTCCAATAGCTGGCAATGGTCGCCCCCACAACAGGCAAATCCTGAACCCAGCTCGGCGCAAACACGCCTTCTCGATTGGCCATTATTAGCCAAGCGACAAAGTTCGATGCTTCCGAGATGGCGTAATAAAGCGCTATCGATAACGGAATCACCAGCAATATCAAAATCAACAGCAATGACAGGCTGGCCGCCAAAATGGTTTTGCCACCCATTCGATTAACCAAGCGGTCGTAGAGCGGCCAACTCGCGAAACCAATGATGAGTGCCGCCAAAACCGGCACCAAAAACCCTGAGAAAAAATAGACCGCCGCTGCCAGCACCAAGACCAGTAAAAACCGGACCAAAAGTGGCACTGGCAAGATGCGGGCCATTACTGAATCACTCGAATCGGCTGACCCTTTTTAAAGGCATCAATGGCCGCGACAACGTTGGGGAAGTAGGCATTAAAGTTATCCGTCGTGGCGTAACCCAAGTGCGGTGTTAATAATGTGTTGGGCACTTGACGCCACGGATCATCAGCTGGCAATGGCTCGGTTTCAAACACATCCAAACCCGCACCAGCAATTTTGCCATTTTGCAGCGCCGTCTTAAGCGCCACCAAATCAACCAAACCGGAACGCGATGTATTCACGAAATAAGCGCTCGACTTCATCGCGCCAATACACGTGGCATCGATAATGCCTTCGGTCTTGTCACTGAGCACGAGGTTCACACTCACGATATCGGCGTCTTGAAACAAAACATGCTTATCGACCCGCTTAACCCCAGCGGCCCGTGCCCGGTCATCGGTTAGATTGGGACTCCAGGCGATCACATCCATGCCAAAGGCTTGACCGTAACGCGCCACTTGCTGGCCCAACTTGCCGACACCCACCAAACCCAAGCAGCGGCCTGAAAGTGTCGGTGTCATGACGGTCTGCCAGAGGCCGTTTTTCATGTTGGTGTCTTCTTGCACCATACGCTTGAAAAGCGCCATCGCCAGCGCCCAAGCCAACTCAGCCGTGCCCACCGATCCGTTATCGTCACCAGGCGCACCGCAAACGGTGATATTTTTCTCAACGCAAGCCACCAAATCAATCGCATTATTGCGATGGCCCGTGGTGACAATTAATTTTAAGTTTGGCAATGCGTGAATCAATGCCGCCGGAAATCGGGTGCGCTCGCGCATTGCCACAATCACGTCAAAGTCAGCCAAGACCCTTGCGCAATCAGCTGCGGCAATCACGTTTTCAAAGAAAACCACCTCATCACCCAAAGCGTCCCAATTGGCCAACTGCTTGGCTACCCTCAAATTATCATCCAACACTGCGATTTTCATTTATTTTCCTTTTTCTCTTATTGATGGTTTGCTGCTCACGCGGCTACTGCAAACGCTTGATGATTTCTTCTTTAGAAATCGCACCTGGCACCCGCGAACCGTCTGCAAAAAAGATGGCGGGTGTGCCTTGAACCGCAAGCTGTTGCCCCAACTGCCGGAACTGATCGATTGGTACATCGCAACTGAGCTTTGGCGGCACTTTGCCCTCTAGCATCCAAGCATCGAGCACCTGACCTTGGTCTGGCGCACACCAGATATTTTTCACTTTTACAGCTGAGTCTGCTGACAAAATCGGCAATAAAAAAGTGTAAACGGTCAAGTTATCAATGCCCACCATGTTGCGGCGCAATTTTTTGCAAAAGCCACAATTGGGATCTTCAAAGATCGCCATCTTGCGTGAACCGTCGCCCACGACTTGCTTGACAGACAAATCAAACGGCAACGCACTGAAATCGATTCTGGCCAAGGCCTCCAAACGCTGTTCAGTAATGTCCTGTCGGTTACTCGCGTCGATCAAGTGACCATCAAGCACAAAGGTAACTGGCTCATCGGTGTAAACCAAACTACTGCCAAGTTGCACTTCAAATAATCCAAACGCAGTGTGACGTACTTCTGTGACGGGCATATTGCCAAAGCGATCCCGAAACCGTTGTTTCACCGCTTCTGTTCGCTTATCGACTTGGCCAGCCACAACCGCTGGTTCAGCGCTTGTTAGCGCTGGGGCAGTTGCTGACGGTGTGGACACGACAGCCGTCGTTTGTGCTGCTGCGGGCGCCATCAGAAACAACCCCAAAGCACCCAAGACCAACACACTGGCGATAACCATTTGTTTCACTGTTTTAAGCATACCCACGCGACTCCTTTTTTTATCATTAATACCATGACAGACTTAAGCTGAGCGGGAAGCGCCTTCGATTAAAAGCCGCTTAACCAGCGGCAAACGATCAACCAAACTCAAACCAGCATTACGTATCCAAGGAACGGGTGGTAACGTCAGGTCAAACAAACGCTTCAATCCATCTGTCACCAACCGAATCTCTAGAACCGCCTGTGCACGCTCGCGTCGATATCGACGCAAAACCAGCGCATCACCGGCTGACAAGAAGGGCTCTCTTTGTGAAACAACGCGAACGAGCGCCTGCGCGTCACCCAACCCCAAGTTCAGTCCTTGGCCAGCTAGCGGATGCACCCGATGGGCAGCATCTCCCACCAATGCCACACCTGGCCCAATCATGGGTGATTGGGCCAAGGACAGCGCAAACCCTTTGAGCGGGCCTTTAAGCGTTAACTGTCCAAGCCTGGCACGCGTGGCTGGCGCCAATGATTCAGCCAGTTCAGCACCTTGTCGCTCTGGTGGCAAGCCCAACAACACATCGGCGTGTGCGGTTTTAAGCGACCACACCATTGAAACTTGATGACCAGCCGCTGTGTCTGGCATGGGCAAGAGTGCCAACACGCCTTCCGGTCGAAACCACTGAAACGCGACACCCTGATGCGGGTGCTCACATGTCAAATGTGCAACCACGCCCACGGCGTCATAGGGCTGGCTGTCATAAGACACCCCAGCGAACTGGCGTAGTGCAGAATCGGCACCATCGGCCGCCACCCAGAGGTCAGCCATTAAGGTTTTACCACTCGGCGTGACGCCGGTTTGATTTTGATACTGCGCTAGCGTGTCTTCAATCCACGTCACACCGTAGACTTTTAAAGCTTGACACAAAACCCGCTCAATCTCACCGGCCTCGATAATCCAGCTAAGCTGGGGTTGTGCTGCCTGCCAGGCCCGCAAATACAGGGCACCGAATTGGTCGCCACGCACCTCCATCGCCTCGACACGCGTTACCCGACTCATGTTTAACAAAGACCAGACACCGATGGATTGCAGGAACTGTTGGCTTGAACCAGAGATCGCATAAACCCGTGGGTGATAGGTATCGTGATTCGTGATCACCGGTCGCGGTACGTGACCAAGTAAAACAACTTCTTGGCAGCCACTACGCGCCAATGCGAGCGCGCTGGCCATGCCAACAATGCCTGCACCGCAGATGGCAACGGAGGCTTTCATCGCGCCGAAGGTGCTCCTGCCTGTTTGGGCCATAACAACCACACTTGACCACGCTGCTTCATGCGACCCGCCAAAGCGCCAGCATCTTCACCAAACCCCCAAAAGAAGTCCGTGCGTGCCGCACCTTTAATAGCCGTGCCAGTGTCTTGCGCAAATACCAAACGGTTCAAAGGTTCTTTTGAAGAAGGCATGGTGGTGGTGAGGTATAGCGGCGTACCCAAAGGCACAAAAGTGGGGTCGACGGCCACCGAGCGTTTTTCGCCTAAGGGAATGCCGTAGGCGCCTTTGGGGCCTTCAGACGGATCATTAATCGTCTCTTCAACAAAAAACACCACCGCTGGGTTGGCGTTCAACATCTCTTGGACCCGCGAGGGATTGCGTTTGGCCCAAGCCCTGATGTTTTGCATTGAGGCCTGAGCCAGCGGAATTTCACCTTTGTTGGCTAACCAGCGTCCAATCGAGACGTAAGGATGACCGTTGTGGTTGGCATAAGCCAAGCGAATGGTCTGACCCGCATCGGGGCCCTCGACCAAATAGACGCGGCCAGAGCCCTGAATTTGTAAGAAAAAGTTATCCACGGGGTCATTGACCCAAACAATGGCTGGCGGTTGACGATTCGGATCGTTTAACTGCGCTCTGCTATCGTAAGGCACAACCCGATTGCCAACGACTTTGCCCCGCACCCGTTTGTTGGTCAACTCGGGATGAAGCGCTGCTAGATCGACAACCAACAAGTCATCAGGCACGGCCAACAATGGCCACTGAAAATCGCCCCCGCGCGTGCGCGAGCCTTTCACCAACGGTTCGTAGTAGCCCGTTACCATGCCATCGGCGAGTTTGCCAGCAGTCGTTTCAAGTTGCCAGGGCATCAAATAAGTCTGCAAAAACTGCCGAATCGCCACTGAGTTGTCTGCAGCCGGTGCGGTTGAAGGGTTCAGCGCGGCGGCGCAAACCGGCTGCCACGCCCTTGGGGTCGCGCGCGCAGGACGTGTATTGCTCGCAGCCACCGGTCGCATCAACCCACGGCAATTGCGCACAAAATTAACCCAAAAGTCACGTAGGTCATCACCTTGCCAGCCGGGTAAGTCACCCCACGAGACCTCAACATAGCGCCCAGCCAAAGGACGTGCTGTGCCATCAGGCAGGCCACTCAGAGAGGGAACGTTAAAAGGTGCCACGCGCTGGTCGGCCGATCCCGATGAGACCGCGGGGGTTGGCGCCTCAGGGGTTGACGAGCAACCCGCCAAAGCTGCGAGGCCGGCAAACGTTATTCCCATGAGCCATTGGCGGTGGTTTGGCGTCGTCTGCAACATTTTGGCCATTATCCGTTCCTCAAATTTCGGTCATCAAATATCAGTGCATCAATGCAACGTCCGCGGCATCGCCAACACAAACTCCGGCACGGCCACATCAAACGGCACACCATCCTCACCCACACAAAGGTAGGTGCCACGCATTGATCCCACCGGTGTTTTTAGCGGACAGCCGCTGGTGTATTCAAACGTTTCACCCGCAGCCAGTAATGGTTGCTGGCCAACCACACCCAAGCCACGCACATCTTCGCGCACATTGTGACCATCCACAATGACCCAATGACGACTGATAATTTGCGCGGGCCGTTGCCCGCTATTGGTGATGCGAACAGTGTACGCAAACACAAAGGCCTGATTCGCTGGATCGGATTGATCGGCAAGGTATTGGGCCTGAACCACGACACTCATATCAAAAGGCTTCACATTTATCCTCTCACTGTCTGTCAATCAGATCAACACAGCCATGATCTATGCCGTTAAGACTGATTCACTGTAATAATGGGGCTTCTCTGACTGCTTATGTCGCATTACACCATGACCCATAGCCCCAAACTGCCATCAGCCATTCTTGCGCCCAGTATTTTATCGGCCGACTTTGCCCGGTTGGGTGAAGAAGTAACCGCAGTCCTCGCCGCTGGTGCGGACTGGATTCACTTTGACGTGATGGACAACCATTTCGTTCCTAACTTGACCATCGGCCCCATGGTCTGTGAAGCCATTCGTCCTTTAACCGACGCGGTCATCGACGTTCACCTCATGGTGCAACCCGTTGATTCACTGGTACCGGCGTTTGCCAAGGCTGGCGCCAATGTGATTACTTTTCATCCCGAAGCGTCACCCCACGTGGATCGAACCCTGTCACTGATCCGTGATCATGGTTGCCGCGCCGGACTGGTTTTTAACCCGGCCACACCCCTGAGTTGGCTCGACCACGTGATGGACAAAGTCGATATTGTGCTGCTGATGTCGGTCAACCCTGGGTTTGGCGGCCAATCGTTTATTTCCGCAACACTCGAGAAACTCAGGGCGACGCGCGCGCGCATTGAGGCCCACCAAGCCAATGGCGGGCAGCCGATTGCGCTTGAGGTCGATGGGGGGGTCAAAATCGACAATATTGGGGCGATTCGCGCGGCTGGCGCCGACACCTTTGTGGCAGGCTCAGCGATTTTTGGGCAACCAGACTACGTCGCAGTCATCTCGCAGATGCGTACTGAAATTGCCAGAGCCGACGCAGCCCTGAGTTAGAGCCATGCCCCAAACCTTGAAAAAACACGTGACTTCAGGCTGGCAGGCCGTTTTGCTGGATTTAGATGGCACCCTTCTGGATACCCTTCCCGATCTGGCGGGTGCAGCTAACGCCATGCGCCAAGACTTGGGTCTGAACACCTTACCGGCCACTGAAATCGGCACCTACATTGGCAAGGGTGTCGACTTATTGGTGGCACGGGCGCTAGCCGGCAACATTGAAGCAAGCACCACTGGAGGCGAGGCGTTCGAACGGGCACGCCAGATCTTCTACAGCCACTACGAAACGCTTAATGGCCAGCTGGCCACTTTTTACCCGGGCGTGTTAGAAGGGTTGCACGCCATTCAAACCATGGGCATACCCATGGGGGTCGTCACCAACAAGCCAACGCAATTCGCCTTGCCCTTGCTCGAGCGCACGGGTTTGGCACCATTCATGCAAACAGTCGTTTGTGGTGACTCATGTGAGCAACGCAAGCCCGACCCAGCCCCGGTTTTTTTGGCGTGCCGCCAGTTGGGCTGCGACCCACAACTGACGCTCACCATCGGCGACTCTGTCAATGATGCACTGGCCGCTCGAGCCGCCGGCTGCAAAGTCTTGGCGGTGCCTTATGGTTATAACGAAGGCAACCCGGTCACAGCGCTTGAAGTCGATGGTATAGTCGAAAGTATTCAAGAAGCGGCCTTCTGGTTATTGAACAACCAGCCCCAATTGATAAGCAACTAAAGCAGTTACTAGTAATCGTCATAGCCAACAACAAAAACGCAAGATAAAAACCATGATTAAGCCTATAACCACTTTGTTATTGCCCAACGCTTGGTGGCGTTGCTGGCGAGCATCGCGCGGGTAGGCTCAGTTTGTCGGTCGCTTGGCGACCCAAATTCTCAAAAAGCCCGCCTCTTCAATGGCCGGGCTTTTTTGTTGATTGTGATGACTTCTTAAAAGCACCTGGCACTTGTTAAACACCAAGACTGTGAACAACAACATGACCGAACTTGAATTCAAAGCACTAGCCAAACAAGGCTACAACCGCATCCCTCTGATTGATGAGACCTATGCCGATCTCGATACGCCGCTTGGCATCTACCTGAAGCTTGCGCACAACGGACCTGGGGGTGGCAAGCACACCTGCTTATTGGAATCCGTCATGGGTGGCGAGCGATTTGGTCGCTACTCTTTTATTGGCCTGCCGGCTCGCACCATTATCCGCTCGCGGGGCCACACGACCGAGGTCTTGACCGATGACAAAGTCATCGAGGTCCATGAGGGTGACCCACTGACATTCATTTCGGAATACCAAGACCGATTCAAAGTGGCGCTCAGGCCTGGCATGCCCCGATTTGCGGGTGGCTTGGCAGGCTACTTCGGTTATGACACCGTGCGCCACATGGAACCCAAACTTGGGGCCGCCAAAAACCCTTACCCCAATGGCATGGGTGAAGGGCCACCCGATCTGTTGTTGCTGCATCTTGATGAGCTGGTGATTGTCGATAATGTGGCAGGCCGTATCTATTTACTGGTGTACGCCAATCCAACAGAGCCAGAGGCTTACTCACGAGCCCAAGAGCGCTTAAAGAGCCTGCGTATTAAGTTGCGCAAACCCGTTGATACCCCCTATAGCCACGCCAGTGTCGCCACCCAAGAAATACGCAGCTTCGCGAAAGACGATTACTTAGCGGCTGTGCGCAAAGCCAAGGCCTACATTGAGGCGGGCGATCTGATGCAAGTGCAAGTCGGCCAAGTCATTGCCAAGCCTTTTAGCGATTCACCCCTGTCACTTTACCGAGCCCTGCGCTCTCTGAACCCATCGCCATACATGTACTTTTGGAATTTCGGGGATTTTCAAGTGGTGGGTGCTTCACCAGAAATCTTGGTGCGACAAGAAGTGGTCGCAGGCACAGACACCGCCCAACCAGAAACCGAAGTCACCATCAGACCGTTAGCGGGCACTCGCAAGCGCGGCGCCACGCCGGAAGAAGACGCCGCGCTGGCTGAAGAGCTTCGCGCCGATCCCAAGGAATGCGCCGAGCATGTGATGCTAATTGATTTGGCGCGCAACGATGTCGGCCGTGTCGCCAAGATCGGTAGTGTGCATGTGACTGACACCATGACCATTGAGCGTTATTCACACGTGATGCATTTGGTATCCAACGTCACGGGGCGCTTGGCGCCCGGCATGCGCAACATGGATGTGTTGCGCGCCACCTTCCCGGCTGGCACGCTCACCGGTGCACCCAAAGTACGCGCCATGGAAATCATCGATGAGTTAGAACCCGTTCGGCGGGGTATTTATGGCGGCGCGACGGGTTACTTAAGTTATGGCGGCGAAATGGATGTGGCCATTGCCATTCGAACGGGCATCATTCAAGATGGCATGCTTTATGTCCAAGCCGCCGCAGGTATCGTGGCAGACTCAGATCCCGAAAAAGAATGGCAAGAAACAGAAGTCAAAGCGCGCGCTGTGTTGCGCGCCGCTGAGCAGGTCCAAAACGGCTTAGATACGCCAATTTAGACCACCGGACAATCAAATAGGGGCGGCTTTAACATCGGTAGTCATTGGTTAAACTCAGCGCAGGTATAAACACATACTGGCACTCGGTGTAACCGAAAGAATCCCATTAAACCGAAACGACAATCAGTCAGCACACGTTAATTTAGGAAGCATCATGTCTCGAATCCTGATGATCGACAATTACGACTCGTTCACCTATAACTTGGTGCAATACTTTGGTGAACTCGGTGCCGATGTACTAGTCCATCGTAATGACCAAATCACACTGGACGAAATCGAGGCGCTTGCACCAGACCAAATTTGCGTTTCACCTGGTCCTTGCTCACCGACCGAAGCGGGCATTTCGGTACCGCTGATTTTAAGATTCGCAGGCAAGATTCCGATTCTGGGTGTGTGCCTTGGGCATCAGGCCATTGGTGCAGCTTTTGGGGGTCGTGTGGTGCGCGCCAAAGTCATCATGCACGGTAAAACCTCTGAAATCACGCACACAGGCAGTGATGTCTTCACCAACCTGCCCTCACCCTTTACGGTTATTCGTTACCACTCGCTGGCCATTGAGCGAGAAACATTGCCAGACTGCCTTGAAATCACCGCGCAAACCGCTGACGGTGAAATCATGGGTGTGCGACACAAGACTTTGCCCGTCTATGGGGTGCAGTTTCACCCTGAGTCAATTCTCAGTGAGCATGGCCATGCTTTATTACAAAACTTTCTAAGGCTCAAGCAGCCTGTGGGTGAGGAGGCTTAAACATGATGACCCCAAGCGAGGCGCTACTGCGCTGCATTGAGCACCGAGAAATCTTCCACGACGAAATGTTGCACTTGATGCGCACACTCATGCGTGGCGAAATGTCGCCCACACTGGCGGCAGCCCTTCTGATGGGCTTGCGCGTGAAGAAAGAAACCATTGGTGAAATCACGGCAGCAGCCACCGTGATGCGTGAGTTTGCGACCCTTGTTCAAACCCCCAACCCTGAAGCATTACTCGACCTCTGTGGCACTGGTGGCGACGGTAGCAGCACCTTCAATATTTCAACCACCGCCATGTTTGTGGCCGCCGCCGCCGGCGTGCCCGTGGCCAAACACGGTGGACGCAGTGCCTCGTCGCCAAGCGGCAGCGTCGATATTCTGGAGACACTTGGCGCACGCGTTGATTTGGCCCCCGATCAAGTCGCACAATGCATCGCTGAAATTGGCATTGGCTTTATGTTTGCTCAAAAGCATCACAGTGCCATGAAGCATGTCGCCCCGATCCGCAAAGAACTCGGCGTTCGAACCATTTTCAATATTCTCGGTCCTTTAACCAACCCCGCTGGCGCTAAAAATCAAATGATGGGTGTGTTCCACCCAGATTTGGTCGGTATTCAAGTGCGGGTTTTGCAATCGCTTGGCGCGCGCCACGTGCTGATCGTGCATGGGATGGACGGCATGGATGAGGCCTCCCTTGGTGCGACCACCATGGTCGGTGAGCTACACAATGGCGAAATTTTAGAGTACCAGATTCATCCTGAAGACTTTGGCTTAGACATGGCCTCGAATCGCACCATACGGGTCGAATCGAAAGAACAATCCAAAACCTTGGTTCTTCAAGCACTAGATAATAAGTCAGGCACGGCCCGAAACATTGTGGCGTACAACGCCGGTCTTGCCATCTACGCCGGTAACGGTGCCAACAGCATCGCCGACGGCGTGAAAAAAGCGTTTGAGGTCATCGCCAGTGGGCAAGCCCGGGAAAAACTTGAACAGTTCTGTGCCCTAACTAGGAAACTCGCCGCATGAGCAATATTCTTGATGAAATCTTGGCCGTCAAAGTCGAACAGGTCAAAGCAGCCAGGCAATTACGCAGTGAGGCCGATTTGCTGCGCGAGGCGCTCGCTCGTCAAGACTTGCGCGGATTCACGGTGGCCATTGAAGACAAAATTGCCAGCGGCAAACCAGCCGTGATTGCTGAGGTTAAAAAAGCATCCCCCTCTAAAGGCGTCTTGCGGGCTGACTTTCAGCCAGCGCAAATTGCAGCGTCTTACGCAGCAGGCGGTGCCACTTGCTTGTCGGTGTTAACAGACGTTAAGTTTTTTCAAGGGTCGCATGACTATTTGCGCCAAGCCCGCGCCGCTTGCTCACTGCCCGTGCTGCGCAAAGACTTCATGATCGATCCTTATCAAGTGATTTCGGCTCGGGCCATGGGCGCTGACTGCATTCTCTTAATTGTGGCAGCCCTGACACCGGCCCGCATGATTGAGCTCGAGGCTTGCGCCATTGAGCTCGGCCTCGATGTGTTGGTCGAAGTGCATGATGAGTCAGAGCTTGAGCACGCATTGCAGCTCAAAACGCCCTTATTGGGCATTAACAATCGCAATCTCAAAACGTTTGAGGTGTCTTTGGACAACACGATAAGACTGTTGCCAAAAATACCCGCTGATCGTCGTGTCATCACCGAGAGCGGAATTTTTAAAAGAACCGATGTGACTTTAATGCAAGATCACAACGTGAATGCGTTTTTGGTGGGCGAGGCGTTTATGCGAGCAGAAGATCCTGGCACGGCTTTGCATGAACTCTTTTTTCAGAAACCGTAGGCGGGGCTTTCAACGGTAACTTAGTCTCGCTGGACACCACACGTGTTAATACCAAGAATAGAATAAACAGGACAACTGCGAAGTAACCCTGTGGCAAGTGGCACAACCCCGATCCAACCCCAAACACCAATCATGTGCGCCAAAGAAAGCGAGATAAGTGCCAAGCCACCGATGATTCTTGCGGCACGGTCAATGGTTCCGACGTTCGCTTTCATGTGTTTCCCCTGGTTTAAAAAGCCAGTTATCACCGCAGGGCAATCATCATTGCTTATCTGGGCTGCAGTAGAGGTCGTGCAATGTTTGCATGACTTTCACGACTGCTGGGCTGGCCAACGTGTAGAAAATGAATTTGCCTTCACGACGGGTGGCAACCAAACCTTCATCGCGCAAAACCCCAAGTTGCTGTGATAACGTGGGCTGGCGGATCTCAGTCAAATTTTCTAGTTCACCCACATTGAGTTCAGCATCGATCAGGTGGCACAACAGCATCAAACGATCTTCATTGGCCATGGTCTTCAAAAGAGAACACGCCTTGCCTGCTGATGCGCGCAAGATTTTTAGTGAATCGACACTCATTAAAGTTTCAGTGCTCATAATCTGGCCTATTGGTTTTGTGGTTTAGGCGACTTCAGTAACACTAAACTGCTAGATGACATCGCGCAACAAAGGTGCTGTTGCTTGATTATTATATTTACAAATAAATCATTGTTCCATAGAATATAGATATTACTGAAAGTTATAAGGAGTATCTGGCCATGCGCTACCAACACTTTTTTGATCCGGAAACCTTCACTTTCACCCACGTTATCGACGCCGGTCCAGGAACAGCATGTGCCATTATCGACTCGGTGCTGAATTACGACCCCAAATCGGGACGTACTTGGACGCAGAGCGCTGACGAAGTGATTGCTTACGTCACAGCCAACCAACTCAAGACCGAATGGCTGCTTGAAACCCACGCCCATGCTGACCACTTGTCCGCAGCACCATACCTAAAGCAGGCACTTGGCGGCAAGATTGCCATTGGTTCGGCCATCAAAACCGTTCAGGGCGTGTTTAAAAAAATCTTTAACCTCGAGCCCACGTTTGCGCTCGACGGTTCACAGTTCGATCATCTTTTTGAACCAGACGAGACATTCACCATTGGTTCAATCGAGGCCCAAGCTTGGCATGTTCCTGGGCACACGCCCGCTGACATGGCCTATGTCGTAAACCAGGACACGGTCTTTGTCGGTGACACACTCTTCATGCCAGACGTGGGCTCAGCGCGTTGCGACTTCCCGGGCGGCAACGCGCACATGCTCTACGCTTCAACGCGAAGGATTTTGTCTTTACCACCTGAAACCAAGCTGATGATGTGTCACGACTACCCGCCTGAAGGCCGAGCCGTTCGCGCCCAAACCACGGTCGCCGAGGAACGCGAAAAAAATATTCACCTGCACGACGGCATGAGCGAGGCCGAATTTGTTGCCATGCGTACGACCCGAGACCAAGGCTTGGCCATGCCAACCTTGCTATTGCCATCGATCCAAATCAACATCCGAGCAGGCCATTTGCCAAAAGCGGAGGACAACGGCGTACAGTATCTAAAAATACCCATCAACGCCATCTAGCGCTCACATCATGTTTGATTACGCCGAATCCGACCCGACCATTTCAGATGAGGATGCCAAGCGTCTTATCCCAACGTTACGAACACAGCTGCTTAAGGCTCAATATCAACACCTTCTGAAAAAAGACCGTGCGCTGTTAATTTTGGTGGGAGGCATTGATGGGGCAGGCAAAGGCGACACCATTAATTTGTTGAATGAGTGGATGGATCCCCGGCACATCCGCACCATGGCATTCCCGCCACCAAACAAGCATGAGCAAGCCTACCCACCGCTTTACCGGTTCTGGCTGAATCTACCGCCCAAAGGCGAAACAGGTATTGTGTTTGGCTCCGGGTATGCGCCGTTGATCAAAGAGGCTGCCAAAAAGCGCCCCGATGTCGCGCTGTTAGAAAAATTGATTTTGACCGCAAGACGCTATGAGGCAGATTTGGTTAACAATGGCGTACAAGTCATCAAGCTCTGGTTTCACCTCTCGCGTGATGCACAAAAAGCCCGCACCAAAGCTTTGCTGCAAAATCCTTCAACCGCATGGAAAGTCGGCCCCTTAGACGAGGCGGTCAACAAGCGTTTCAAGCGATTGCGTCAGGCCGGTCAACACATCATCGACGCCACCGATAGTGACTACGCCCCTTGGACCATCATCCCAGCAGCCAATGAAAACATGCGTCTGATCAGCACTGGGCAAGCCGTGCTAGCCGCTCTAAAGAAACGGCGTGTCAGTGTCCCACCCTTACACGACCCCGCGGCCGCAGCCACCCCTCGCCGTGCAAACAATCCACTTGATGAGATTGACCACACCCAGAGCCTGGGCAAAGAGGACTACGAGACGGCATTACTACACTGGCAAAACCGTTTGGCCGAGGCTGTGCGCCACCCAAAGTTTTCAAAACATCATGCCTTGATATTGGTTTTCGAGGGCCAAGATGCCGCAGGCAAGGGCAGCACGATTCGACGCATCACCAAAGCCCTCGACGCCCGCCAATACCAAATCACCCCTGTCGCCGCACCCAAGCAATTCGAACTCGACCGCCCTTACCTTTGGCGCTTCTGGAAAGAGGTGCCCCGACATGGTCGCATTGCTATCTTTGATCGTTCTTGGTATGGGCGCGTGCTGGTTGAACGGGTCGAGAAACTCATTGGACGCACCACATGGCAACGGGCTTACGGCGAAATCAATGCCTTTGAACAACACTTAAGCCAACACGGCATCTTGATCGTCAAGTTTTGGTTGGCGATCACCCCAGACGAGCAGTTGCGACGATTCGAGGCACGCGCTGAATTGCCGTTTAAGCAATACAAAATTACCGATGAAGACTGGCGTAACCGAGATAAGTGGCGTGAGTACGCGCGTGCCACCAATGATATGCTGAACCGCACCAGCACAGACCACGCCCCTTGGCATGCGCTGTCTTCCAATGACAAGCGTTTTGCTCGAGTGGCTGTACTCAAACACATCGTGCAAACCATTGAATCAATCACTCAAAGATGAATCCCATCGACTGCCCGTTGTGCCGGCTTGACCAATCAACCGTCCTCTTTGCTGGACCACACTGGCTTGCCATCGACGCCCAAGACCCGGTTTACCCAGCCTTCACCCGCATCATCTGGCACGCACATGTCAAAGAGATGAGCGATCTGACGCGTCTTGAACGCACGGACTTAATGGGCGTGGTGTTCGAGGTTGAGGCCATCATGAGAAAACACCTAAACCCCGACAAGATCAATGTGGCCAGTCTTGGCAACCAAGTGCCTCACGTGCATTGGCATGTGATCGGACGCTGGCACAACGACCCAACTTTCCCAGACGCCATTTGGTCAACCAAAGCGCAATCGGCCGACGAAAGAGCTCGAAGCGCCGCGCACCGCAAATCATTAGCCCGTCGTCTTCCCGAGTATCATGACGCGTTGATTAACCACCTCAATGGTCTTTATTCCTAATCATGCCTCTAAACATTGCTAACAACCAAAACAGTCTTGCCCCGTGGCGCTCCATGTTGTTTGTGCCAGCCAATAGCGACAAGTTCCTGACCAGCGCCCTGAAACGAAACGCTGATGCGATTCAACTTGACCTCGAGGACGCTTGCCCGCCAGACCTCAAAGACACCACCCGCGCCAACATTGGCGAATTGGCCACTCGCGCCAGTGACGCAGGGTTTGATGTGATTGTTCGGGTCAATCGCCCATGGCGTATGCTGGTGCGAGATTTGGAAGGCTGCGTGCATCCCAACATTAAGGCACTAACGTTGCCAAAAGTGCCTGACGGTGGCTTTATCCGAGCGGTTGCCGAAGTGCTTGACGAAGTCGAACAAGAAAAGCAACTACCGAACGGACACACACGACTCATTGCCATGATCGAAGACGCTGATGCGCTCGCGCGTCTTGATGAGATTGCCCAGGCACACCCTCGACTCTACGGCATGATTGTGGGGGCAGAAGACTTGGCGGTATCGATGCGCATGGCCGTCGACACAGACACCTTATACCTACCCAATGTCATGGTGGTGGCTGCTTGTCGACGCGCTGGCATCGTACCCTTGGGGTTTGTGGGCTCGGTGGCCGACTTTGCCGACCAAGACAAGTTTCGGCAGACCGTGCAGCGCGCCGCACGGTTGGGCTTTGAAGGGGCCTTTTGCATTCACCCCTCTCAGGTTGATGCCGCCAATGCGGCATTCAGCCCCGAGGCCTCGGCTGTTGAGCGAGCGCGTGCACTGGTGGCCACCTTCGACGCCGCCATGGCCGCTGGCCAAGCCGCCTGCACGTTTGAAGGTCGCATGGTTGACGCACCAGTGGTGATGCAAGCCAAACAACTGATTGCGCGCGATGATGCCTTGCAGGGCAGGCTCGCCAGACGTCAGGTCATCACACCCGCCACCCCCGCTTAAAACCAATGGCCGGCAATGCCCTCACCTGTCGCGCTGCATTGGCCATTGATGATCTAGCGCCTGACTGGGCAGCCACTCTGCGTACGCCCAATACACTGGCGGCGCTTAACAACATCACCATGGCGATTGGTCAAGCGCTTACTCGGGGGGAGTTGATTTTTCCAGCAGATCCTTGGCGCGCTTTGCGCTTGACGCCCTTATCTGACGTCAAGGTGGTGATCTTGGGTCAAGACCCCTACCATGGCCCCAATCAAGCGCAAGGGTTGGCGTTTTCTGTTGATCACCACATTAAATGCCCACCAAGCCTGCGCAATATCTTTCAAGAAATTGAACGAGACCCTCGACTACACGAATCACCATTGCGCACACAGCCCTCAAATGATTTGAGCCGTTGGGCGCATCAAGGCGTGTTGTTGTTAAACACAACACTGACGGTTAAGGCGGGTCAAGCGGCTTCGCACGCACGACTTGGTTGGCAGGCCGTTACCGAGCAGTTGATTAAGGCTGTCGCTATGTCAGCGCAACCAGTGGCATTCTTGTTGTGGGGCAACCATGCCCAGGCCCTAGCGCCTTTGATTGAATCATCGGCCACCATCAAACCCAAAACCGTGATCGGTCCTCGGCTGACACTGCAGTGCAATCACCCTTCGCCATTGTCAGCGCGGCGTGGTGCCAAACCCTTTATCGGCTGTGGGCACTTTGGCGACACCAACCTGTGGCTCGCCAAGCAAGGGCTGACCCCAATCGTTTGGTGAAAACAACAACAGCGAGCCAACAAACTAGCGCGGCAGCATCTGCTCGCCGCGAATCAGGTCCTCAAAGGTCTCGCGTTGGCGGATCAAGTGCCAATTCGCACCATCGACCAACACCTCGGCCGGCCGGCCTCGCGAGTTGTAATGGCCCGCCATCACAAAGCCGTAAGCACCAGCCGATTCAATCGCCAAAATATCACCCTGACTGATGCGAAGTTGGCGATCGTGTGCCAACCAATCGGCACTCTCACAGACGGGGCCTACCACTTCGTAGACCATAGGGGCAACATCACTGAGCAAGACCGGTAAAACACCGTGCCATGCGTTGTAAAGCGCTGGACGCATCAGATCGTTCATGCCCGCATCAACAATCGCAAAGTCACGGTCTTCGGTGTGCTTGATGTACTGAACATCAGTTAAAAGAACGCCAGCATTGCCCACCAAAGATCGCCCTGGTTCGAGCACCAATTGCAAGTGCGCCAAGCCCCGCATCTCTAGCCTTTCGAACACAGCCGTTAACAGCGTTGCGGGTGCCAGCGGCGTCTCGTCGTCATAGCGAATACCAAGCCCGCCCCCAAGGTCCAAATGAACCAGCTCAACGCCCTCTTTTTTGAGCGCCGCCATCAGGTCAAGCAACTTGTCGAGTGCGTCCAAATAGGGGCTGACCTCAGTGATCTGCGAACCAATGTGACAATCCACGCCCACCACTCGCAGGCCAGGCAAGCGCGCGGCTTGTGCATAAGCCGCTAGCGCAACCTCAATGGCAATTCCAAACTTGTTTTCTTTCAAGCCAGTGGAAATATAAGGGTGAGTTTGCGCATCCACATCCGGGTTGACTCGCAAGGAAACAGGTGCTGTCTTGCCCATTCGAACCGCCACTTCAGACAGTCGTTGCAACTCAGGCACCGACTCGACGTTAAAGCACTTCACCCCTGCTAAAAGGGCTTGCTCCATTTCCCAGACTTGCTTACCCACCCCAGAAAACACCACCTTGCTCGGATCGCCACCCACGGCCAACACTCGAGCCAATTCACCACCAGACACGATGTCAAAGCCACTACCCAATCGGGCAAACTCATCGATGATGGCCAAGTTCGAATTGGCCTTCATGCCGAAGCAAACCAGCACTTTGCGCGAGCCAATAGCATCGGCGTAGCCTTGCCAAGCAGCCCGTAATGCTGCTCGGGAATACACATACAGCGGTGTACCGTAGGTTTTGGCTAAGTGTGCCAAGGGCACTGACTCGGCATACAACTGACCATCTTTATAATAAAAATGGGGCTGTCCCGCAGGCAAAGGTGGTTGTTGGGCAGTTTGTGGGGTCATGGTCGACATTCAGAGGTTGACACTATTGAATAACAACTGGGGCAGGTTCCAGTGAAGGATTAGCGGGTACGGTTGGATCCCCTGTCGGGAGAGTGTCTCCTGGCGAACTGAGATTGCTTTGAGGGGCTTGCTGGCCTAAAGTATCAGGCGGTGGCGGCAAATACAAAGGCCCCTTATAACCACAACCCACAAGCGCCAAAACGCTAAGCAGCACGGTCATTAAACTGAAAAGCACGCGTTGACGGACGCGATATGAAATGAAGACAACGTTGACCACAAGCAGCTCCAGAGAACAACAGGACAAAATAATGACAGAAACCGAATTTGACGAACGGGTCAGACAAATCCTTGATGCGATTGAAACACATGCCGACCATTGGTACGAGGTGCTCGACGTTGACATCGACACCAGACGTGAAGCCAATGTGCTCAATATGCTTTTTGAGAACAGCATCCCAGTGGTGATAAATAGCCAAGCCCCTTTGCAAGAAATCTGGGTTGCGGCACCAAGCGGCGGATTTCACTACGGCTTTGACGGCAAGCATTGGAAAAACACTCGCGGCGGCCCAGACCTGCATGACGCGCTGACGGCGATTTTCTCTGAGGTCACTGGCCAGAAGGTCACTGTCAACATCTGATTCATCACACATCAATTGGTGGTCGCTGTCTGGGCGCTGCCTTGGCTGTCACCAGCACCCGTTAGCGAATCCAGCAACGCCTCAATAGACTCTTTCTTTTCATCGAGGCCCACCCGAGAAATCGCTTCTTCTGGTGGATACTCAGCAAAGAACATGGCCTCACCGTCTACCATCAAGCCGCTTGGTGGCGGTTGGCGCTGCTCTTCGGGAAAGCGCTCAAGCGCCTTTTGCATGTAACCCATCCAAATGGGCAAAGCAGCACCACCCCCGGTCTCACGACTGCCAAGCGTGGCCGGTTGATCAAAGCCAACCCAGGCAACCCCTACCAAGCGAGGGGTGTAGCCTGCAAACCAGGCATCGACTGACGCGTTGGTGGTGCCCGTTTTACCAGCCAAGTCCCCACGCTTGAGCTCACGACTCGCTCTTGCTGCCGTGCCTGAACGCGCCACCCCCCTGAGCATGTCGTCCATGACGTAGGCCGTTCGGGCATCAATCACGCGAGCGCTGACATCACCGGCCACTGTAGGATTGGCACGCATCAAAACGTTACCCTCTGAGTCGGTCACATAATCAATCAGAAAAGGGGTCACGCGATATCCACCATTGGCAAATACAGAAAATCCAGCCGCCATCTGCAGCGGTGTGACAGCACCCGAACCGAGTGCCATGGGTAAGAACGGCGGATGTTTTTCAGCTTGAAAGCCAAAGCGGGTGATGTAGTCTTGCACGTACTGAGGACTGATCGCTTGCAGAATCCGAATCGACACCATATTTCGCGACTTAGACAATGCCTCACGCATGCTCAAGGACTCATCATACGTATCACCGTAATTTTTAGGGTTCCACGGCTCACCCGATCCAGTTTGCTCAGCCGTTAACTCAAACGGCATGTCGGAGACCAGCGTGGTGGGAGCCATGCCTCGTTCAAGCGCAGCCGCATAGATAAAAGGTTTAAACGACGAGCCCGGCTGGCGCCAAGCTTGCGTTACGCGATTGAATTTACCTCGGAAAAAATCCAATCCACCAACCATCGACTTTATCGCCCCGTCTTGCGGCGTCATCGAAATCATGGCCGCCTGCACCTCTGGGATGTTCAATATTTCCCACTTACCATCGGGCAGTTGATTGAGCGTCACCACCGACCCACGACGAATCCGCGTTGCCTCACTGGCTTTCGGATTTAACGAGCGGGCGACGATAGCCAAGATTTTCTTATCGTCAATGGTGATGATCTCTTCACCAGACCGCGCCACGGTGACTGATTTGGGGCTGGCTTTTAAAACCAGGCCTGTTTTAAAGCCGACGGTATCTGGAAATTCCTCGAGCACTTCATCGATAAAAATATCAAATTGCGCAAGATCCTTTTCCAGCCCGTTTGGCAGCTCACGCTGCGCAATCGGCCCGGGATAGGGCGCGCGCCGGGTGTATTGCATCACACCGTCTCTAAGCGACTGCCAAGCCCATTCTTGGTCTTTGGACTCTACCGTGGTGTAGACGTTTAGTCCTCGCGAGTAAATTTCGTCGTCATAGATCGTAAACAACAACTGCCGGGCCAACTCAGCGGCGTATTCGCCGTGCACGGCGTAACCACCTGCTACTGTGCCCTTGCCCGACTTCAAAATCATCGGCTCTTTCAACGCAGCCTGATACTCTGGCTCGGTGATATAGCCAAGCGAACGCATTCGACCCAATACATATTGCTGGCGTGCCACCGCACGTGGCATATTACTGATCGGGTTGAACCTTGATGGGGCCTTGGGGATGCCTGCCAACATCGCCGCTTGAGCCACTGTGAGTTCTTGAACTGGCTTACCAAAGTAGGTTCGCGCTGCCGCCGCAAAACCGTAGGCGCGGCGGCCCAGGTAAATTTGATTCAAGTACAACTCAAAAATCTGATCCTTACTCAGGCTGGATTCAATTTTGTAAGTTAAGAGCAGCTCATAAAACTTTCGGGTAAAGGTTTTCTCAGACGACAGATAGAAATTTCGAGCCACCTGCATGGTGATGGTGCTTGCCCCTTGGGTCTTGGCCATGGCGGTCAAATTGGCCAAACCCGCTCGGCCCACCCCTAACCAGTCGATACCACCGTGTTGGTAGAACCGATCGTCTTCGGCAGAGAGAATGGCCGACTTCAACACATCCGGAAACTCATTAAAGCGCAACACGTTGCGTCGCTCTTCTCCAAACTCGCCGATCAGAATCTTATCGGCTGTGAAGACACGCAAAGGCACCCTCGGCCGATAGTCGGTCATGGCCGATAAGTCAGGCAAATTGGGCCAAGCAATTGACAGGGCAATGACCACCAACAGAACAGCACTCGCTGTCAATCCCGCGCCTAAAACAAAAAGTTTCAAGAACAGACGGACAATCCAAGGACTGCCTGTAGCCGACGAAGAAGGGGCTTGATCGCGCCCACGCGAAGAATTTTTACTCATAAGTGATGAATTTTACGCCGCTGAAGCGACCAATGGGATAATAAAGCCATGAAAAGCCACACTTCAACGATCATCTTGATTGGCATGCCGGGCTCGGGCAAGACGACCATTGGCAAGAACCTCGCACGCCTATTGCAAAAACCGTTTGTTGACCTTGACCATCAAATCGAGCAACGCTGTGGCGTAAAGATCCCCGTCATCTTTGAAATTGAGGGTGAACCGGGATTTCGTAAGCGCGAAACTGCCGTCTTAGAAGAGGTTTTGGCACAAGACAGTATCTTGCTGGCCACTGGCGGTGGCGCCATTCTGTCTGAGAAAAACAGACAATTGCTGTCAGCGGGCGGGCGTGTCATTTACTTAAAAGCTTCGGTTGAAGATTTGCACCGCCGCACCAGTCGCGACCGTGGTCGACCTTTGTTGGTTGGCGCCGATCCCAAAAGGCGCCTGACCGAGCTGCTGACCACCAGAGCCCCTTTATACGAGTCTATTGCCGACATCACCATCGAAACCGGTACAGGCAGCATCACATCCGTGGTACAAAAAATCATCCAACTCATTGCCAGCGCTAGGACCATGAATGAGCAATAACCAAGCAGCCCCCGCGGCCAACGCAACCAACACCAAGCACGTGGTGACCGTCGACACAGCCGGTGGGCGATACCCCATCCACATCGGTGCTGGGCGTCTGACGCATCTGGCCGAGAGCCTGCCAGCAGACACCACCGCGGTGGTCATCGTTACCAATCCAACCGTCTTCGCTTTGTTTGGCGCGCTGGTTAAAAAAGCCTTGAGTCAGTTAACGGTGCCAATAAGCGTTGTTGAGCTCCCCGATGGTGAGGCACACAAAGACCTCACAACCCTGAATCTGATTTTTGATCACATGTTGGGCAAGCAACTCGATCGTCGTGCCGTCATCGTGGCACTCGGTGGCGGCGTGATTGGTGACATGGCCGGCTTTGCGGCATCGGTTTACATGCGTGGTATCCGTTTTGTCCAAGTACCAACAACTCTACTGGCCCAAGTCGACTCATCAGTGGGCGGTAAAACCGCGGTTAACCACCCCTTGGGTAAAAATATGATTGGTGCCTTTTATCAACCCATCGCCGTGGAAATCGACACCAACGTGCTAACGAGCTTGCCCGACCGTGAAATCAGCGCTGGCTTGGCTGAAGTCGTCAAGTACGGCTTGATCATGGATGGTGACTTTTTTAAGTGGTGCGAAGACAATGCCCAAGGCTTGCGCGCCCGCGACCCCGCCCTGCTCACACAAGCCATCCGTCAGTCTTGTGAATTCAAGGCCGAAGTGGTGTCTCAAGATGAGCGCGAAGGTGGCTTGCGCGCGATTCTCAACCTTGGTCATACGTTTGGCCACGCCATCGAAGCCGGGATGGGGTACGGCCAGTGGCTGCATGGTGAAGCCGTCGGTTGCGGTATGGTCCTAGCCGCAGCACTGTCAGAAAAAGTCTGCGACCTGCCAAGCACTTCTGTGACTCGCGTCAAAAACGTGGTGCATGCCATCGGCTGCCCGACCGCGGCACCAGCGCTTAACGGTTTTGAACAATGGATGACGCTGATGCGCGGCGATAAAAAAACCCAAGCCGGCGAAATCAAATTTGTTCTGATGCCCAAAATTGGTCAAGTCATCGTTCGCAGCGCACCGGCTGATGCGGTGCAAGCGGTCCTCAAAGCCCATTGCGACGCCACTGACACAAAAACCGCATGAGTCACAGCGATACCCATCACCTCGGGCGTGCACCCTACGCCTGTGACCCCAACCAATCCCGGGGGCGGCGTTTTAATGAAACTGCGCCAGCCAACCGCAGCGAGTTTCAGCGCGATCGCGACCGCATCGTGCATGCCAATGCCTTTCGACGGCTGGCCTACAAAACACAAGTGTTTGTTAACCATGAAGGCGATTGGTTCCGAACCCGCCTCACACACTCTCTTGAAGTGGCTCAAATCGCCCGCGTAGTGGCACGCAGCCTCGGGTTAGACGAAGATCTCACAGAGGCCATTGCCTTGGCCCACGATCTCGGTCATACCCCCTTTGGTCATGCCGGCCAAGATGAGCTCAACCGCTGCATGAAGACACTCGCCCCTGAAACAAACGGCTTTGAACACAACCTGCAAAGCCTACGGGTGGTCGACGAGCTCGAAGAACGGTATCCCAGCTTTAACGGACTGAATCTTTGCTTTGAAACCCGCGAAGGCATCCTAAAGCACTGCTCATTGGCCAATGCGCGCGAGCTTGGTGAGCTTGGCCAACGCTTTATCAGCCGGACACAACCTTCGCTAGAAGCACAATTGGCCAACTTGGCCGACGAAATTGCCTATAACAATCACGACGTAGATGACGGCTTACGCTCGGGCCTGATCACGTTGCGCCAGCTGCAAGAGGTGCCCATCTTTGCGCAACACTTTGATGCCGTCGCCAAACGCTTACCTAATTTATCCGAGCCACGAGCCATCGCCGAGACTATTCGTCAGATGATCAACACCTTGATCATGGACGTGACCCAAACCACTTGGACACGACTGCAACAGATTCAACCCAAAAGTGTTGATGACGTGCGTCTGGCGCCCCTTTTGGTGACGTTTTCTGAGACGGTGCGTCAACAAGCCGACGAATTAAAAGCCTTCTTGCTGCATCATCTCTATCGCCACTACAAAGTCGCGCGCATGACGGCTAAAGCCCGCCACATTGTTAAGCGATTGTTTGAGGCATTCCTAGACGACCCCGCCCTACTGCCTCCAGAGTACCGGTGCGCCGGCCAAGCGAAGCAAGCGCGCGCCATCGCCGACTACATCGCAGGCATGACCGATCGGTTTGCTATTCTTGAATACCGACGTGTTTTCAAGATGGATGAAACCTTCTAGCAAGAGCGTGACATTTCAGCGCTTTCATTTTGGTTTAGAAAGTTCGACATGTCATCTCGATCATTCAAACCCAAAATAGTTGTCCTGCTTGATCCTATTGGCCGCATTAGCAACACTCAGCGCGCTTGTTGGGCTAGGCCAGTGGTAGCGCACTCGCAGTAGGGGGATCTTGGGTGGCTCGCAACAACAGTGCAGTCAAATGCTGTCCCGTGTGGCTTGCGGCTTCGGCGGCCACTTGCTCGGGCGTGCCTTGCGCCACAATCTGGCCTCCACCGTCACCACCCTCGGGGCCCATGTCAATCACCCAATCAGCGGTTTTGATCACATCAAGATTGTGTTCAATCACCACCACCGTGTTGCCGGCTTCCACCAGCTGATTCAGAACTGACAAAAGCAATGAAATATCATGGAAATGTAAGCCTGTGGTGGGTTCATCTAGGATGTAAAGCGTTCGCCCTGTGCCACGCTTTGATAGCTCTTGCGAGAGCTTGACGCGCTGCGCCTCGCCACCCGACAAGGTGGTGGCGCTTTGCCCCAACCGCAAGTAAGAAAGGCCCACGTCCATCAAGGTTTGTAAGCGTCTGGCCACTGCCGGTACCGCCTCAAAGTAAGGGATGGCTTGTTCAACAGTCAGATTCAATACCTCGTGGATATTTCGGCCGCGGTAACGAATTTCTAAAGTCTCACGGTTATAACGCTTGCCGTGGCAAACATCACAGTCAACATACATGTCCGGCAGAAAATGCATTTCAACCTTAACCACGCCATCGCCTTGGCACGCTTCACAACGTCCGCCCTTCACGTTGAAGCTAAATCGCCCTGGATCGTAACCACGTGCACGCGCCTCAGGCACCCCAGAAAAGAGTTCTCTTATTGGAGAAAACAGACCCGTGTAAGTCGCTGGGTTACTGCGCGGAGTGCGTCCAATGGGGCTTTGGTCAACGCTGATCACCTTGTCAAACAGGTCTTCCCCTATCATTGACTCATAGGGGGCTGGGCGGGTTTGGCTGCGATTGAGCTTTTGTGAAAGCACCTTAGAAAACGTGTCGTTAATCAGCGTTGATTTGCCTGAACCCGACACTCCTGAAATGCACACAAAGCGACCAACCGGCACATGTAAGTCCACCGATTTCAAGTTATTGCCCGAGCAGCCTAGCAAGGAAACCCGTGGTGTTTTTTTGTTGATCACGCGCCGCTTGGGGATTTCGATTCTTCGACGCCCACTCAAGTACTGTCCCGTCAGGGATTCGGCCGACTCACAAATCATGGCTGGTGTGCCTTGTGCCACCACCTCGCCGCCATGTTCGCCAGCACCAGGACCCATGTCTACCACCCAATCGGCCTGCCGAATCATGTCTTCATCATGCTCGACAACGATCACGCTATTGCCCAATTCGCGCAAGTGGGTCAAGGTGGCGATCAAGCGATCATTATCACGTTGATGCAAACCAATTGACGGCTCGTCCAAAACGTACATCACGCCCGTTAAGCCAGAACCGATTTGGCTGGCCAAGCGAATCCGTTGCGATTCACCGCCCGAAATCGTGTCAGCACGTCGATCGAGCGATAAGTAATTAAGCCCGACATTATTCAGGAAGGTCAGTCGTGCTCGAATTTCACGCACAATACGATCGGCCACTTCTTGCCGTGATCCCGAAAGAGAAAGCTGCTCAAACCAAGCCAAACAGGCTGACAGTGGCATTGATTCGACTTCGTGAATGGCTTTTTCTGCAACTCTCACAAAACGGGCATCAGCTTTCAAACGCGAACCACCGCAATCGTGACAAACCTTTTGGCTGCGCAGTTTGTTGAGCTCTTCGCGCACGTTCACCGAGTCTGTTTCGCGCCAACGCCGCTGCAGGTTGGGGATGACGCCTTCAAAGGGATGGCGCTTGACTGAACTTTTGCCATTGGGATCGAGGTAAAAGAAAGCGATTTCATCAGAACCCGAGCCATACAGCACCACTTGGCGAACTTCTTCGGTTAACGCCTCCCAGGGTACCTCTAAATCAAAATCGTAATGCGTCGATAGGCTGGCCAACATCGCGTAAGTAAACGCGTTGCGCTTGTCCCAGCCCACAATCGCCCCCGACTGCAAACTCAAAGACGGAAACGCCACCACACGCTCTGGATCAAAGACGTCAACGTGACCCAAGCCATCGCATGTCGGACACGCCCCTGTTGGACTGTTAAAGCTAAAAAGCCTGGGTTCTAGTGAAGCCACGCTGTGGCTACAAATGGGGCAAGCGTAACGACTAGAAAACCCTTGGCAATCATCGCTATCGAGGTTCAACACACTGGCTTTGCCGTGCGCCAGTAACGTGGCCGTTTCTAAACTTTCGGCCAAGCGGGTCTGGCTGTCTGACTTGATCCGCAAGCGGTCAACCACCACTTCGATAACCTGAGTGTCCGCTTGCACCAAATGCGGTAAGGGGTCAAGCGACACCATCTCGCCGTTAACCCGCAACCGCACAAACCCCTGCGCTTGCAGGCTTTGACATAAGACCCTGAGATCACCCGAAACGGTTTCGAGCAAGGCCGCGCCAACCGGCGCGAGAATTGCCACCCGTGTGTCCTGCGGCCAAGACAACAAGGTATCCACCATCTGGCTGATGCTTTGCGCCACCAAAGGTTGATCGTGTGTCGGACAAAAGGGTGTGCCCACCCGCGCATAAAGCAAACGCAAGTAATCGTGAATTTCCGTGATGGTGCCGACCGTCGAGCGCGGGTTGTGACCCGCTGACTTTTGTTCGATGGCAATGGCCGGTGACAATCCCTCAATCAAATCAACATCGGGCTTTTCGAGTCGCTGCAAAAACTGTCTGGCGTAAGCCGACAAACTTTCGACGTAGCGGCGTTGGCCCTCGGCATAAAGCGTATCGAAGGCCAGCGAAGATTTGCCCGAGCCCGATAAACCCGTGATGACCACCAACGACTCGCGCGGCAGATCGAGCGACACGTTTTTTAGGTTGTGGGTACGGGCACCGCGGATACGTATTTGATTCATTAACAAGACTGTCCTGTGTTGACAACCAAAGCGGCATGCGAGGCGCGTCGCACACGTGACGTTTTTGGTGGGCAACTTGGTACTATAACGCGCTCAACTCAGATTTCATTGGTATGCCTGCTTCGTCCGACTTGATATCCAACAAACCGGCTCGCTTGGCCCTCACGGCCACCGAGCGTCGTGCCAGCGTCACGTTGGCCGGGCTATTTGCCACCCGGATGCTGGGTCTTTTTCTGCTGCTACCGGTGTTTGCGGTGGCGGCCACTTCGCTCGAAGGCGGCCAAGATCCGGCCCGAGTGGGTTTGGCCTTGGGCATCTATGGTCTCACGCAGGCCTTCATGCAAATTCCCTTTGGCATGGTTTCAGATCGCCTCGGGCGCCGACCGGTGGTGCTATTTGGGCTGACCCTATTCTTAGCGGGCAGCATCATTTGCGCCCTTTCTGATGACATTTTCTGGGTCACGATCGGTCGGGCCATCCAAGGATCAGGCGCGATTTCTGCGGCGGTGACGGCGTGGCTGGCTGATGCCACTCGCCCCGAGGTGCGCACCCGCGCGATGGCTATGATTGGCGCCTCAATCGGCCTGTCGTTTGCCTTCTCACTCGTACTGGCTCCCGTCATGGTGGGCTGGGCTGGGCTTTCTGGCTTATTCTGGTTGATCGCGGCCTTGGGCATGGGTGCGTTACTGATTGCCGCCTTTGTCGTGCCCACCGCCCCCATGGCACCCAAACCCGCTGTGCCGGTCAAAGCCACAACCGTATTGGGCCACTCAGGCCTGCTGCGCTTGAATTTTGGGGTGTTTTGTTTGCACCTGACCCAGGTTGCTTTGTTTGTGGTCATCCCACCATTGCTTGTCAGTCTTGGCGGGATGACGGCCAACACCCTGTGGTATGCCTATTTGCCGGTCCTCTTTGTGTCCTTTCTGTTCATGGTACCCATCATTTTTGTGACAGAAAAGCGCCGGGCGCACGCCCACACCCTGCGGCTATCGGTGCTGGGTTTGGTGTTGGTGGGCGTGGGGTTCGCGTTAAGCACCCAACACTGGTGGGCCCTGTTAGGCTGCCTGACCGCTTTTTTTGTCATGTTTAACGTGCTCGAGGCCCTTCAACCCTCGTTGGTGTCCAGAATCGCACCACCCGATCTCAAGGGCTTGGCACTTGGTGTCTACAACACGAGTCAAGCGCTGGGTCTTTTCTTGGGTGGCGCTGTTGGTGGCTGGTTACTGCAAACAACGGGCTCAGTGAGCGTTTTTTGGGCGCTAGCGGCCATCAGTGCCGCTTGGCTGGCAGTCACCTGGCGCCTCACCGTGCCAGACGCCACCCAGACAGCCACCACAGCACCACCACCCGCAACCCTTTAAACTCCACCCAGATCTGTCTTACACTGATGGATAAATACAACCGGTGTCAAACGAACCGATTAAGTTTGCGGCACCATGATGAATCTGCGGGGCGCGGTTGCCACTGGCGACTGATCCCCTTTTTGTTTAATTAAATTACGGAGATCGGCATGGCATCGATCAATAAAGTCATTCTCGTTGGCAACCTCGGCCGCGACCCAGAAGTGCGTTACAGCGCTGATGGCGCCGCCATCTGCAACATCTCAATTGCAACCACCAGCAATTGGAAAGACAAGGCCACAGGCGAGCGCCGCGAAGAAACCGAATGGCACCGCATCGTCTTCTACAACCGCCTGGCCGAAATTGTCGGCGAGTATTTAAAGAAAGGCCGTTCCGTTTACATCGAAGGGCGCCTGCGCACCCGCAAATGGCAAAACAAAGAAGGCCAGGACGTCTACACCACCGAAGTCATTGCCGATCAAATGCAGATGCTTGGCGGCCGTGACGACATGGGTGGCGGTGGCGGCAACAGTGGGGGTGGTGAATACGAAGGCAGCAACAGCGCCCCTTCAAGACCTGCAGCCCGCCCACAAGCACAACGCCCACAGGCCCCAGCAGCAAGCCCCGCCAGCCTCGGTGATCTAGACGACGATATCCCGTTCTAGGGCACAACAAAAAGCATTAGACCCATAAGGTCCGCCCCGTGCGGGCCTTATTTTTTTAGCCGTCGGCCATTTGTGACACAACATTCCAACTGCTGTCAGCCGGCATCTCTAACGACGGCTCCTGGGCTTGTCGAATATGGTCATTTCAATTAAACCGGCAATTACGGCTGTCCACACATTGCCACACGAAAAACCTGCAATAAGCCGGTGAATTTAAGGGTGCCTGCAGCGGCAGGTAACAAGTTTTGTCACGTCACCGCATGAAGGCGCGGGCTGTGGTTTATATTTCCAGCCTTCATTATTGCCCCGCCTCCAACAAAGTCCGCTCAATCTCCGCCTTCAGCGCTTCGCGGTCAAGCAGATACAGCTGGTATTTCTGCACAAAGAGCTGGCTGTTTTTCTGGCGTTTGAGTTCGGGCACCGACCATTGCTCGGCAATGGCTTGTTACTCGTAAAAGCTGCGCGCCAGCTCATCGTCGAGCTTGAGCAGTTCCACATATTGGAACCAGCTCAATTTGTGCGACGCCGTCGCACAAATTGGGTAATACAGAAAAAACAGCCGCATGCGGTTGATGTTACTTCGACTGAACCCCCTGCCGCGGCGTAGCGTCAGGTCACGGGCTGGGGGTTCCAGTAGGGCTTTGCCGTAGGTGGCGCGCAGCTGCCCGGCTTGCTCAAACTCCACAATGTGCTGGCCCACTTGCCATTAGGTATCAATCAGTACGGTGTTAACAGTGGCTTAAGTCTCATCACCAAACGTCATGACTGCGTCAGCGGCAAAGGCGCCCTGACCCTCGGGCATGGCAAAGACCGGGTTCAAATCAATCGATGTTAAGCGTGGGCCAGCAGCGACGGCAAAGGCCGATAAGTTAGACAGCATTTTTGCCAAGGCTTTGATATCAGCCACGGGGCGACCGCGTGCACCCAGAAGCAGCGGCGCACCTTTGATTGAGCGAATCATCTCTTGAGCGACGTCTTCACCAAATGGGCAGCGGTGCAGCACCACGTCTTGCATGATTTCCACAAAGATACCCCCCAAGCCAAACATGGCCATGGGACCAAACACGGGGTCGCGGTGAATCCCCAAGATACATTCCACACCACCCTTTAACTGCTTGGCCACCAACACACCCTGCAGTCGGGCGTTGGGAACAGCTGCGCGTGCGCGTTGCATAAGCGTCTCAAACCCTTCACGCACGGCTTTCTCGCCCTCAATATCCAACAAGACACCACCGATCTCGGACTTGTGCAAGATGTCAGGCGACACAATTTTCATGACCACCGTGCCACCCATCGCGGAGGCCGCTTTGACCGCCTCATCTGACGTGTCGCAAACCATTTCTGGTGCGCTGGCAATGCCGTGCTGAGCCAACAGGGTCTTGGCTTGCGCCTCGGTGGGTACCTGATCTGGTAACTCAACCGTCCCAACAGTCGGTGCTGGCAAGCGCGGCTTTCTTTCAAAGGCCTGCCCAAACTGACCCATGGCGCTGATGGCCTTGACCGCGCGGCTCGGGTCCTCAAATATCGCAAACCCATCGTCTTCGTACTCTTGCATTTGTGCCGGGGTACCAATGGCTGAGAGCACAAACAAGCGATCAGGAAATTGCGCACGCACATGCTTAAGCTCAGCGCGCAGCCGTTGCCCAGTGCTAGCGGCACTGGCCGTGTAAGTAAAAAACCCCAAAATAGAACGGTAGCCGCCATCGCGCACCACCGACTCGGTGAAGGTGCGCGCCAATGACATGTCATTTAAAAACTGCGCCGTGACATCCACCGGATTGCGGGGTGCCGCGTACGGCAACACATCGGTTAAGGCTTTTTGCGCCGCGATTGGCATGGCTGGCATTGGCAACCCACACGCTTCAGCAGCATCAGAAATAATGACCCCCGCGCCCCCACTGACTGTAATGACCCCAAGCGTGTTGTCAGCCGGATAAAGGCCACGCGTGGCCAAGCGGGCAATATCAAGCATCTGCTCCGTGGTTTCGACCCGCAATACCCCGAGCTCTGACATCACGGCATCAAACACCCGGTCATCACCCGCAATCGACGCCGTGTGTGATTGCGCCGCCGCACCGCCAACCACACTGCGACCCACCTTCATCATGACCACCGGTTTACCCGCCAAGCGCGCCTGCTCAAGCGCCCGGACCAACACCTCGGGTCGGCGGATTCCCTCAGAATAAAGCGCTATCACAGTCGTGTTGGGGTCATCGACCACCATCTGAACCATGTCACCAAGCGTCAGGTCAGCCTCGTTACCTGTCATCACCACCGCTGAAAGACCGATGCCATTGGCCACCGCCACCGTCATCAAATGCGCACCATATGCCCCTGACTGACTCACAATCGCCACATTGCCAGGCTTCGGGAACCCGAGCTCCAGACCCGTGGCAAAGCTGCCGTAAAAATGCACCAACGGATTAAGCATCCCCAGCGAGTTTGGTCCCAACAAACGCATGCCGTGCTCGGTTGCCACACGTGTCATTTCGTCTTGTAAACGCGCACCCTCCTTGCTCATCTCTGCAAAGCCTGCGCTAAACAACAAAGCCCCACCAGCCCCACGCTCAGCCAAGGCTGTCACGGTCTCTAAGGCAGCCGAGGCAGGCACCGCCACGATCGCCACATCGGGCGTCTCGGGTAGTGCTTGTACGCTCGGATAAGCCTTCAATCCCTGCACCGTCTCACGATTGGGATTGACCGGATAAATCTGGCCGGCGTAGCCTTGTTTGAGCATGTAGGCAATCGGCTTGCCACCGATGCGAGCCGGATCATCTGAAGCACCAATCACCGCCACTGAGCGCGGGTTGAGCAGTCGTGACAAGGAAGATTTGGAAGCAGCAGCGGTATTGGGGGCGGTTTTGGGGATTGTCATTCAGAGTCTCTGATTCATCATTGTGAACACAGTCTAGGGTAGTGCTGGGCTCAGGACAAATGGTTTTAAGGGGCGTGGGTTTGTTCAACAGAACATTTCGATGAATATGGAAATATACTAGCGGCTTGCTGACTCATTACGGCACCTGATTCACTCATCCCATGGAGGCACTCAATGGAACTTGCCAACGCCGCTCGCATGCTCTCGGCCATTGGTCATCCCGTGCGACTGCAAGCCTACCGACTGCTGATGCAAGCTGGTCCTGCCGGTCTACCAGCCGGCCAACTCGCACAGTCCCTTGAAATGGCACCATCGTCACTGAATTTTCACCTTAAGGAAATGATCAGTGCTGGACTCACCACCTCACGTCAAGAGGGCCGGTTTGTGATCTACGCCACCGTCTTTCCCGCCATGACCGAACTGATGCAATTCTTGACGGATAACTGCTGTGGTGGCAATCCCTGCCTTCCCATCCGATCAGCCCCCTGTGCAAAAGAACCACCCAAAACCGCCTCTTGCACCAGCACCGCCAACCCATCAAACTGTCGTGAGGCTTCATGAGTATTTTTGAGCGTTACTTAAGTGTTTGGGTGGTGTTGTGCATCGTGGCTGGCATTGCCTTGGGTAAAACCATGCCAGAGATGGCCCATTTTGTGGGTTCGCTCGAAGTCGCTCACGTCAATATACCCGTGGGGCTGTTGATCTGGGTCATGATCATCCCCATGCTTATGAAGATCGACTTCAGCACCATCAGCCAAGTCCGTCATCAAAAGGCAGGCATCGGCATCACCTTGCTGATTAACTGGGGCATCAAACCCTTCACCATGGCCGCACTGGGGTGGTTTTTCATTGCCTATTTGTTTGCCCCTTGGTTGCCTGCCGATCAAATCGACAGCTACATGGCTGGCTTGATTCTATTGGGTGCGGCACCCTGCACCGCCATGGTGTTTGTTTGGAGCAACTTGTGCAAAGGTGATGCCAACTTCACCATCAGCCAAGTCGCCTTAAACGACTTGATCATGATTTTTGCATTTGCACCGATCGTGGCGCTCTTGCTTGGCGTTTCTTCGATCCCAGTGCCGTGGGCCACACTCTTTTTATCCGTGGTGATCTATATCGTCATCCCACTGATCATTGCCCAACAACTCAGGGCTTGGCTCATGAAACGCGGTGCCGCGGCCTATCAAGCGACACTCGCACGCATCGGCCCCTTCACAACTGTGGCACTGCTAGCCACCTTGGTTTTATTGTTTGCGTTCCAAGGCGAAGCGATCGTTGAGCAACCCCTCATCATCGGTATGCTTGCCGTGCCAATTTTTTTGCAAGGTGTATTAATTGCTGGCCTAGGCTATTGGCTCAATTTGAAGTGTCGCGTGCAACACAATATCGCTGGCCCTTCAGCCATGATTGGCGCCTCAAACTTTTTTGAATTGGCCGTAGCCGTCGCAATCGTGCTTTACGGCTTTGACAGCGGTGCCGCCCTAGCCACCGTGGTCGGTGTGCTGATTGAAGTACCCGTGATGTTGTGGCTCGTTAAGCTGGTCAATCAATCACGCCCTTGGTATGAAGCCAAGGTCCGACGCAACGTGTAGTTAGGACGCCTTGCTTACTATTTAAGCACTAGGCCTTCTGGCAACCAAATCGACCAAGGCCGATAGGCCTTGATGGCGCTCACCCTCATCAAGAGCGGCATCATATTCTTCAAGCAGTTCAATCTCAAAATCAGCAAACGCGCTTTGCATGAGCGCCTTGGTATAGAGATGCTCGGCAATTTTGGGCCCACCCGTTTTGTATTCCAATTGCTTTAGACCATAGCCTTCAATCAACACATAACCGCCAGGCTTGACGGCACGTTTCATGCCATCAAACAGTTTGTCGCGCAATTGCGGGTTGGCAAATTGAAAGAAAATACCCACCACCATGTCATATTGATGCGCGTCCCAATCCCACTGAGTGGCATCAGCCGTTTCAATATGCAGGCTAGCGCCGCGCTCGGCGGCGAGCTTGCGTGCTTTTTCAGTGGCGGCCGGTGCGGCGTCGATTGACCAGACCTCACAGCCTTGTTCACTTAACCAAACGCCATTGCGTCCTTCACCATCGGCGATCGCCAGCACCTGCATGTCCGGCTTTAAGCGCGCAAGTGTCTGCTTTACCAAAAACGCATTCGGCGCCTTGCCAAACAAGTAATCTTCAGTCGCTAAAAAACGTTCATTCCATTTCGATATGGCAGGCTTCATTTCAATCTCTTTTTAGCGCTTATTAAGCCAAGCGTTGCAACCAGCCGTGCACGTCGGGTGCACGACCGTATTGAATATCAGTGAGCTCTTTGCGCAATGACAAAGTCAGAGCGCCCGCGGGCGCCTCTTCGTCACCAGCGCTAAATTGCTTACCCTTTAAGCAACAAATCGGGGTTACAACTGCGGCTGTTCCGCAGGCAAATGCCTCGGTGATTTCACCTGAGGCAAATCCCTCACGCCACTCATCCAAGGTGATCTTGCGCTCTTCGACGACATGGCCGCGCGCGCGCGCCAAGGTGATGATGCTGTCGCGTGTGACCCCCTCCAAAATGCTGCCCGTCAAAGAAGGCGTCAATAAGGAGCCATCTTTGCGCACCAGGAAGACGTTCATGCCGCCCAACTCTTCAAGATACCGGCCTTCTTCAGCATCCAAGAAAAGCACTTGCGAACAACCGTTTTGTGAGGCCTCTTGCTGTGGCATCAATGAAGCCGAGTAGTTGCCGCCGCACTTGGCTGCACCCGTGCCGCCTCTGGCTGCCCGGGTGTACTGCTCAGAAACCCAGATCGAAACAGGCGCCACACCCTTAGGGAAATAGGCCCCAGCAGGCGAAGCAATCACGTAGTAGGCGGCGCGTTGCGCAGCCCTGACCCCCAAAAATCGCTCATTGGCGATCGTGAACGGTCGCAAATAAAGGCTGGTTTCCGGTGCGCTCGGCACCCAGTCTTTGTCAACCATCACCAACTGCTTGATTGACTCAAGAAACTCGGCCTCGGGCAGCTCGGGCAAAGCCAACCGTTTGGCTGAACGTTGCATGCGCGCAGCGTTAGAAGTCGGACGAAAGCCCCAAACTGAACCATCTGCGTGGCGATAGGCCTTCAAGCCTTCAAAAATCTCCTGGGCATAGTGCAAGACCGAAGAAGCCGGATCAAGCGTCAATGGTCCATAGGGCTGCACGCGCGCGTCATGCCATCCTTGTTCAACTGACCAATCAATGACCACCATGTGGTCTGTAAAGTGCAAGCCAAATCCCGGATTAGCCAAAACCTTATCGCGCACGTCTTGGCTGGTGCGTTGGGTTGAAGGGGTAACAGTGAATTCAGAAGCAGAATTTAATGGCATGATTAGAAATCGGTGATTGTCTGTGAAGGCGGGCTTATGATGGTCACTCAGGTGTCATTTCTAAAAACGGTTGACGCCGTAGTGACAAATTTTCGTTAGGATACGCCTTTATAACGAATTTGTTTGCTATCAGGGGGCGCGATCAGCAAGCAAATGAGAACAAAAAGCCACTTTTGGTATCGGTCGGCGCCGAAGTGATGGCTCAAAACGGAGACAAGACAAACCCATGGCAATCGATACCCAGAGCACGGCGACCACGATTGGGCGTTTCGACTACATCATCATTGGTGCAGGCAGCGCCGGTTGTTTGCTGGCCAACCGTTTGTCAGCAGACCCCAATTGCCAAGTCTTATTGCTTGAAGCCGGTGGTCCAGACAACTACCACTGGATTCACATCCCCGTGGGATACCTTTATTGCATTGGTAATGCGCGAACCGACTGGCGCTTTAAAACCGAAGCTGACCCAGGGCTTAACGGCCGCGAGCTCGGTTACCCACGAGGCAAAGTCATGGGCGGATGCTCATCGATCAACGGCATGATCTACATGCGCGGGCAGCGCCAAGACTATGATGGTTGGCGTGATTTGGGTAACGCAGGCTGGGGCTGGGATGACATATTGCCGGTTTTTAAAGATATGGAAGACCACCACGCAGGCGATAGCGAGTTCCATGGCGGGCGCGGCGAGTGGCGCGTAGAAAAGCAACGACTGTCGTGGGACATCCTGGACGCTTTTCGCCAAGCCGCCACCCAAACTGGGATCCCAAGCATTGAAGACTTTAACCGCGGCGAGAACGAAGGCAGTGCCTACTTTGAAGTCAATCAACGCGCAGGCTGGCGTTGGAACACCGTCAAAGCCTTTATCAAACCCATCAAGCACCGTAAAAACCTCACCATTCTCACCCAAGCACGCACCACTGAATTGTTACTCACCAAAGCGGATGCTGGCACGACCGCTTACGGCGTGGCCTTCATCAAAGACGGCCAACAGCAACAGGCCTTGTTGCAGACCCCAGAGAGCGCACGTCACAGCGAAGTGGTGTTGTGCGCTGGTGCCATTGGCTCGGTACAAATATTGCAAACATCCGGCATCGGACCGGCGGCTCTCTTGGCACAACACCAACGCACTGTCTGGGCAGATCGACCCGGCGTGGGACGTAATCTGCAAGACCACCTCCAACTGCGCACCATTTTTCGGGTGAACAACGCCAAGACACTAAACACCATGGCCAACAGCCTCTGGGGCAAAGCCATAATGGGTCTGCAATACGCCCTAACTCGCAGTGGCCCGCTGTCAATGGCACCGTCTCAGCTCGGCGTCTTTGCCAAGTCGAGCCCCGAGCGCACCCGCGCCAACATCCAATACCACGTGCAACCCCTGTCACTGGAAAAATTCGGTGAACCCTTGCACGATTTCCCCGCCTTCACCGCTTCAGTCTGTAATCTACAACCCACGAGCCGCGGCTTTGTTGAAATCGCCAGCGCCGACACCGCTCAGGCACCCCGTATCAATTGCTGTTATTTGTCGACTGAAGAGGACCGGCAAGTGGCCATTGAAAGTATCCGGCTGACCCGAAAAATCGTGTCCCAACCAGCCTTGGCCCAATACCAGCCCCTAGAAATAAAACCAGGCCCACAAATCGACACTGACCAAGCACTGGCGCAAGCCGCTGGCGATATCGGCACGACCATTTTTCATCCGGTGGGTACCTGCAAAATGGGTAATGACGTGATGGCCGTGGTTGACGCGAGCCTCAAGGTCCATGGCGTACACGGCCTGCGCGTGGCTGATGCCTCCGTCATGCCAACCATTACTTCAGGCAACACCAACTCACCCACGCTTGTGATTGCGCAAAAGGCAGCGGACTTCATTTTGAAGGAAAGGGCTGCGCGATAGGCAAACCACTGGAGCTAACGCAGACGAACTACAGCGCTCGGGCTTTGAGGGTCACTGCAGGTGAGAGGGCATGGATCAAGCAATCGGTCTTTTGGGCAGCACGTTCAAGCACCACCAACTCACCGTCGTGCAAAGAAATCAAGGGGTGGTGCCATGTGCCAGGTGCCAAGGTCACGCCTTGGTGTCCGTCGACCCAAAAGGCACGCAGCGTTGACAGGTCTGGTTGGGGCGCTACTGTGTCAGAAGCACTGCAAGCAACCACCACCACAAACGACAGGTCTGCCAGTGGCACAAAAGTTTGACTGCCCAATTGGTGGCACTCCAACATTGACAGTGTGAGCGGTAAGTGCTGTGCTTGTGTGCGATAAACAAAAAGCTTGGGGCGACCATCGTGTGCGCTGAGCACCGGGTCAATCGCATTGATTTTGAGGGTGGTGCCCGCATTAATCAAAACACCAACGGGTGTTTGTCCACCCCCCAAAACATCACCATAAGGCGCAAACGCTTCGCGCGTGATTGGGTCAATCGACAGCGCCTGTGGTGGGGCGTGACGCATCAGAAGATCACCACGTACAACCCATAAAGCGCCATAAATAGCACAACCCAAATGGTGGTCACACCAATACCCCATGTCTGGCCCATCACACCCTCGTCGCCGTAGGTGCGCCGCAAGGACTGCCAAACGCCACTAGTTACCACTTGCAAAGCAGCCATCACCGCACGCCAAGTCCGACGGACCAACGACGCTGCGCTCAATACGATCTTTGGCGCCAATTTCCGGTAGACCCAATCCGTGTCAACGCTCAGCTTGTGTTCGCCGCCGAGATATTTAACCATCAAGAAAAATCCAAGGCCAGTGAACAGTAACAGCTGCAACTCCCAGAACAGATGGCCTGCGGAATAGGCGTTGTACTCAACGGGAAACGGCATGAAACTGTAAAGCCACGCAGGGTAAATGCCGATAAAAAGACAGAAAAATGCGGCAATACCCATTGCTAGCAACATATTCCAAGGAGCTTCTTTGGGGCGTAAACCAACGTCTTTGCTCAAAAAAGTGAAGTAAGGCAACTTCAACCCCGTGTACAAGAAAGTCCCCGCGGAGGCCAGCGAAAGCAATAGCCATACCCAGGCGATGCCCTCAACTGCCGCAGCCTCAGCAATCATGGTTTTGCTGACAAATCCACTAAACAGAGGGATAGCTGAAATCGACGCCGCGCCAACCATATAAAGTAAGAAGGTGATGGGCATGTATTTGTAGATACCGCCGAGCTCTGTAAGCTTGCTCTTACCGGTCATGGTGATGACGGCGCCCACGCTCATGAATAGGACGGATTTATACAAAATGTGAGAAAAGGCGTGCGCCGTTGCGCCATTTAATGCAATCACTGTACCCATACCCACGGCTGCTACCATGTAGCCGACTTGACTGATGATGGAGTAGGCCAACAGGCGACGAATATCATTTGCTAACAAGGCGTACACAACGCCCCAGAGTGCCATAATCACCCCGAGCCAGATTAAGAAATCGGTGCCAGGAAAACCCCTAATTAAGGTGTAAACAGCCGTCTTTGTGGTTAACGCACTTAAGAAAATTACGCCAGTTATCGTTGACTCAGGGTAGGCATCTGAAAGCCATGCATGGAATGGGGGCACAGCCGCGTTGATGAGCAGGCCCACTAGAATTAAATAGAACGGCAGGCTCGTTACCTGCATTTGCTCAAACGCCAAAGAACCCGTCTCGCCGTAGAACAACACAATACCAGCCAATAGCATGACGCCGCTGACAGCGTGAACCATTAAGTAGCGGTAGCCTGATGAGTAGGCAGTTCGCGTGGCGTTACGCCAAATGAGCCAGACTGACGCCAACATCATCATTTCCCAGAACACATACAACGTCAGCAAATCACCCGCAAAAGCCACACCGGTGGCGGCTGCCGCGTAAAACAATGAGGAGACATGCTGGATGTTGTCCTTGACATGTAGCGAGTAAATGGTGGCGATCAAAGTGATCAAACTAAAGACGTAAGCAAACGCCAAACTGAGTTTGTCTGCCCGACCAGTGACCAAATCGAGGCCAGCAAATTCGAAACGACCATAGACGCCAGACTGTGTTTGAAAAACCAAGAAAATAAACACCAAAGCCAAAGCCACCCGATAACCCTGCTGTATTGAACCTTTCAACAGAGGGATGACCAACGCGCCCAGAATCAACACCACACTTGGGTGCAACCAGAAACCTGTTTGAGCGACAGCATCACCAGCCAATTGCACCTCACTCATCGCCACTCTCCCGCTTGGCTGGATCGCCCGTTAACTCATTGGGCTTACTTTCATTGTCGTAGTAATTTTCTGGCCGATACAAAAATTTGTAACCCAAAAACTTAGACACGACCACAATCACAAAACAAGAAAACAAACCGTATGCAGCACCAGCGCCGGGCCAGGACTCCCAAAAGAAACGGTCGTAGCCCGCTGGGAAGATAAAGTTGGCAATCACCAGTAATGCCATCACCACCAACATGATGCGGCTTAATAACTTAGCGTGATCATGCATCCACTCAAGGACTCGACCCAATTTAGACAATTTCATGCGCATACTCCTTGGTCCAATCGGGATTGGTTGCCATGTGTCTTGTGACAATGATTGAATGTCGCCATCACATTGCCCCTGTAAAGACGGACTGAATCAATCCACGAATTGGGTCAACAAAGAAAAACAACAGGACGGTACCGATGGCCGTCAAACACAGCGGCACCAAACAAAACAGTGGTGCCTCAGCCAAACCAAATCGATGACCAACGCCGTGTGGCGCATGTTTGTCACCATGATCATCGTGATCGTCTTTAGGGGGTGACAACAAGAAGGCGCGAATCACGGGTGGCAGTAAATAGGCGATGTTTAACAAGGTGCTCACTAGAAACACCGCAATCATGATCTGTTGTTGGGCATCAACCGCACCAAGCATGAGGTGCCACTTGCTCCAGAAGCCACCCAACGGTGGCGCACCAATGACCGACAAAGCACCAAGCAAAAATGCAAACATGGTGATGGGCATCTTGCGTCCCAAACCATCCATTTGGCTGATTTCGGTTTTATGGGCCGCCACATAAATGGCACCTGCACAGAAAAACAGTGTGATCTTGCCAAAGGCATGCATCACGATATGTAAGCCACCCCCAACAATCGCCAGTTCGTTGGCCAACATGGCACCTAGAACAATATAGGCGAGTTGACTGATGGTGGAGTACGCCAACCGTGCTTTTAGATTGGTCTTTTGTAGCGCGACAATGGAGGCTGACAACAAAGTGAAAGCAGCGACCCACATCACAAAGTCCGCGCTCCAAAGACTTTGCAAGTAGTCCAAGCCAAAGAGATACACCGCGACTTTTAAGACCGTGAACACACCCGCCTTCACCACCGCCACGGCGTGCAACAACGCACTGACCGGTGTCGGCGCGACCATGGCCGAGGGCAACCACCGGTGAAACGGCATGAGTGCCGCTTTACCGATACCAAACATGTACAAGATCAACAAGATCGCGCCAACACCACGACTGACGTTGTCTTGTAAGATGCCGCCTGGCTGGAAGGTCAAGGTACCCGCCATGTACCAGGTCACTAACATCGCCGGCAACATCAGACCGATCGAGGTCCCTAGCAAAATACCCAAATAGATGCGAGCACCCCGTTTGGCTTCTTCATTGCCTTTGTGTGCCACCAAGGGATAGGTTGAAAGCGATAACACTTCATAGAAAATAAAAAGCGTAAACATGTTCTCAGCGAAGGCCACGCCGAGCGCTGCGAAAATCGCGATCGAAAAACACGCAAAAAATCGAGTCTGGTGCTTTTCTTTGGCGCCGCGCATGTA
>CALBEY010000101.1 GCA_937888805.1 uncultured Burkholderiaceae bacterium | reverse complement strand
CGATTTGGATTTACCCGCGCGACTGCGTGTGCTGTAATCGCCCGTTACCCTAAGAAATTGAAGCGTATGAATCAACCCTCTGAATCCATCGCCATCGAAGACATGGTGCCCGTGACGATCTTGACCGGATTTTTAGGTGCCGGTAAGACAACTTTGCTTAAGCGAATTCTCACGGAGTATCACGGTAAGCGAATTGCTGTGATTGAAAACGAATTTGGACCCGAAAGCATCGACAACGATTTATTGGTCGAGGTGCATGATGAGGAAATCATCGAACTGTCCAATGGTTGCATTTGTTGCACGGTTCGGGGCGATTTGATGCGCACATTGATCGACTTGCGCGCTCGGCGAGAAAAAGGTGAACTTTCATACGAGCGAGTGATGATTGAGACCACTGGGATGGCCAATCCTGGCCCAGTCTGTCAGACCTTCTTTATGGATGACGATGTTGCGCAATACTTTCGTTTAGACGCAGTCATCACGGTTGTGGATGCCAAGCATGGCATGCAGACTTTGGATGATCAGCCCGAGGCCCAAAAACAAGTCGGTTTTGCGGATCGCCTGATTGTTTCAAAGAAAGACTTGGTAACAGACGCTGAATATGAGGCGTTGCGACATCGCCTGATGCGCATCAACCCTCGTGCAGAGATTGAAGCGGTTCACTTTGGGCAGGCTGATTTGACCAAGATTGTTGACATTAGCGGCTTTAATCTCAACACCATTTTGGACATTGACCCGGCCTTTTTGGCTGAAGAGCATCCCGATGCTAAGCATGATCATGATCACGGTCACCAACATGGCCATGATCATGGCCACAACCATGACCACGGTCATGAACACCATCACGCACACGATGACGAGATTGGTGCTTTTGTGTTTCGATCCGACAAACCATTCGATGCCGAACGGCTCGAAGAGTTCTTGGGCGGTGTCGTGCAAGTATACGGACCGGACTTATTGCGTTATAAGGGCATTCTATATATGAAAGGCGTCGACCGGCGGATGCTTTTCCAAGGGGTACACATGTTGATGGGTGCCGAGCCGGGTAAGCCTTGGGGTCCCAAGGAGAAAAAGACCACCAAAATGGTTTTCATTGGCCGCAAGTTGCCACAAGAGATCTTCAACAAAGGTCTTGAACAGTGTCTTGCGAGATAGTCGTCGTGACTTATCACGACCAGTGACGTCAACGGAGTAAGTGCATGGCAACGAAGGCAGCCCCCAAAAAAAACAAGTCTGTGAAAGAAGCGGGCACAGATACCCTCATCACTGAAGCAGCATTACTAAAGATGCCTGAAAGTGAATACATGAGTGCTCAACAGTTGGCTTTCTTTAAAGCAAAGTTGCGCCAGTTGGAAGACGATATTTTGGTCAATGCTGGCGCAACGACTTTGAATTTGAGAGAAACCCAGTTTGTACCCGATCCCGCTGATCGGGCAACGATTGAAGAAGAGCACGCGCTTGAGTTACGTACCCGAGACCGTGAACGTAAGCTGCTGAAGAAAGTGCAACAGTCGCTATCGCGCATTGAGTCTGGTGACTACGGCTGGTGCGAAGAAACGGGCGAACCAATCGGTATACCAAGGCTTTTGGCTAGACCAACGGCGACACTGTCGCTTGAAGCCCAAGAGCGGCGTGAAATGCGCCAAAAGATGTTCGGGGACTAAGCCGTCCTCGCTTTATCAACAGTCTCATTTGAAATGCCGCGCTGTTCAAGTGAGGAAAAAAGCAGGTGAGTCATGGAACAGTTTCACGCGACAACCATCGTTTGCGTGCGCCGCGGCAATCGCGTCGCGATGGGCGGCGATGGGCAGGTGACCTTGGGTAACATCATCGTTAAGGGCACGGCCTGCAAAATAAGGCGGCTTTATCACGACAAAATCCTAGCGGGTTTTGCGGGGGCGACTTCTGATGCCTTTACCTTGCAAGAGCGTTTTGAAGCCAAACTAGAAAAACACCAAGGCCACCTGATGCGTGCGGCCGTGGAGCTGTCTCGCGATTGGCGCACCGATCGGATGCTGCGACGACTCGAAGCCATGCTAATCGTGGCCGACATCGACCACACCTTGGTGCTAACAGGTAATGGTGATGTCTTGGAACCAGAAAACGGCTTGGCCGCGATTGGCTCCGGCGGGGCCTACGCGCAATCATCGGCCTTGGCACTTTTGCGACACACCGAGTTAGAACCCAAAGAGATCGTTAAAGCGTCGCTATCCATTGCCGGTGATTTGTGCATTTACACCAATCAACAGCACGTCATCGAAGTCCTTTAAAGGGGTGATCCTTAAAGATGTCAGCTGCCAACATGACACCCAAAGAAATTGTTTCTGAGCTTGATAAACACATCATTGGTCAGCAAGCCGCCAAACGGGCGGTCGCTGTTGCGCTGCGCAATCGCTGGCGTCGCCAACAAGTGCCTGAACCGTTACGCCAAGAAATTCATCCCAAGAACATCCTCATGATTGGGCCAACAGGCGTAGGCAAAACAGAAATCGCCCGACGCTTAGCGAAGTTAGCCAATGCCCCATTCATCAAGATAGAAGCGACCAAATTTACAGAAGTGGGTTATGTCGGACGAGACGTCGACACCATTATTCGTGATTTGATGGAAGTCGCCATCAAACAGATGCGCGAACAAGAGATGAAGCGGGTGCAAGCGCAGGCAGAAGACGCGGCTGAAGATCGGATTTTAGACGTGTTGATTACACCGCCTCGCGATGCGAATGGCACCCCAATTCGAGAGGACTCGAATGCACGCCAAGTCTTTCGCAAGCGGCTGCGTGAGGGTTTGATTGATGGCATGGAAATTGAGATCGAAATCAACGTGGTAGCGCCTTCGATGGATATCATGACCCCGCCAGGTATGGAGGAAATGGCTGAGCAGCTCAAGGGTATGTTTGCTGGTTTGGCTCGTGATAAAAAGAAACCCCGCAAAATGACGGTTAGGGAAGCGTTTAAACACCTGACTGAAGAGGAGGCCGCCAAGCGCGTGAACGAAGAGAGCTTGCGCGCGCAAGCGGTCTATCAAGTGGAACAAAACGGCATCGTTTTTTTGGATGAAATCGACAAGATTGCTGCTCGCCAAGAAGGTGCAACAGCCGATGTCTCTAGGCAAGGTGTGCAGCGCGATTTACTGCCCCTGATCGAAGGCACGACCGTCACCACCAAATACGGCATGATTCGCACGGACCATATTCTTTTCATTGCCTCTGGCGCATTTCACTTGGCGCGGCCTTCAGACCTGATCCCCGAGCTGCAAGGTCGTCTGCCAATTAGGGTAGAGCTCGATTCGTTAACCGCCGAGGACTTTGTCAAGATCCTGAACGAAACCGATGCGTCATTAACCAAGCAATACACCGCGCTATTGCAAACAGAAAACGTGACCCTGACGTTTGCTGATGATGGTATTCGCCGATTGGCTGAATTGGCTTCAGACGTTAACGAGCAGACCGAAAACATTGGGGCACGGCGTTTATACACCGTGATGGAGCGATTGCTCGAGGAACTCTCATTCGAAGCATCCGCCCATGACGGTCAAACCATATTGGTTGACGAGGCCTACGTGAACGATAAGTTGGAACAGACCGCTGCGAGCCACGATCTGGCGCGCTATGTGCTCTAGCGCGCCAGGGCGCTAAGTAAACCATAACCAATCGGAGACTACCCGTATGGCAGATCGTCTTACCACCATCACAACGCGAACCGGGGACGATGGCACCACGGGTTTGGCCGATGGCTCACGGGTAAAAAAAACCCATCACCGTGTACACGCCATGGGCGAAGTCGATGAGTTCAATAGCCAACTTGGCTGCTTGTTGGCGCAATTGCAGGTCAATGCCAATCAACCAGTGATTGCGGCGGTGATTGCGGCATTGAAACCATCACAGCATGCTTTGTTTGATATTGGCAGCGAATTGGCCATTCCCGGTTATACCCAGCTGACGCAGCAACAATTGGATCATTTGGATGCAGCCATCGCCCACTTCAACGCCAGTCTTGCGCCGTTGAAAGAGTTCATTTTGCCCGGGGGGGCCCAAGCCAGTACTCAGGCCCACGTCTGCCGCAGTGTGTGTCGGCGTGCCGAACGGGCCGTGGTGGCGGTAGCAGAGCAGGAACCGCTTAGTGACTTGGCCCAACAGTACCTGAACCGCCTCTCAGACTTGTTGTTTGTTTTGGCCCGAACGATCAATCAAGCGTTGGGTTATACCGACACCTATTGGCAGAAAGCGTAGGCGCTTGGTCAAATAAGCGCCAAGCCAGATCCGCCGCGTTTACATGGCCAAGCCAGCGGCTTGCGCTTGCTCATCGGCGTGGTAAGACGATCGCACCATGGCACCCACTGCAGCGTGGCTGAAACCCATGGCATAAGCTTCTTTTTCAAACATCACAAAAGACGCTGGCGTGACGTAGCGCAGCACTGGCAAATGGTGCTCAGACGGTTGTAAATACTGACCGATCGTCAGCATGTCTACGTTATGGGCGCGCAAATCCCGCATGGTCTGGAGAATTTCGTCATCGGTTTCACCTAACCCGAGCATGAGCCCTGACTTGGTGGGCACATCAGGATGCTCTTCTTTAAAGGCTTGAAGTAAGCGCAACGAATGGGCGTAGTCTGAGCCGGGTCTGGCTTGCTTGTATAAGCGTGGCACGGTTTCAAGGTTATGGTTCATGACATCGGGCGGGCCGCCATTCAGAACCGCCAAGGCACGGTCAAGCCGGCCTCTAAAGTCAGGCACCAACACCTCGATTCGAGTCTGGGGTGACCAAAGACGCACTTGCCGGATGCATTCCACAAAATGCGCCGCACCGCCATCGCGCAAGTCATCGCGGTCAACCGAGGTGATCACCACATAGTTAAGTTTTAAGGCTGCAATGGTTTTGGCGAGATTTAATGGCTCGTCGACATCCAAGGGGTCAGGACGTCCATGACCCACATCACAAAACGGGCAACGCCGGGTGCATTTGTCACCCATGATCATAAAGGTGGCTGTCCCCTTACCAAAGCATTCGCCAATGTTGGGGCAAGAGGCCTCTTCGCATACAGTGTGAAGATTGTGCTCACGCAAAATCCGCTTGATCTCGTAAAAGCGTGACCCTGCGGGCGCGGCCTTTACGCGAATCCAATCGGGTTTTTTTAAGCGTTCAGCTGGCACGATCTTGATTGGGATGCGAGCGGTTTTGGCTTGCGCTTTTTGTTTAATGGTTGGATCGTATGTTGGCGCGTTTGACATCTTCACTATCCTTTGGGAGCATAGTCGCTGCTCAAGTAGCGTTATTTTACCCTCAGTCGACAGTGGCCCACGATTGACCCTGCCAAATTCATGGCGACCGCTTCCCAAGGGACAAAGACGCCCTCAGTGGCCATGCTGACGGTTTCAAGCCCTTGATAGCCACAAGGGTTGATACCTAAAAACGGTGCCAAATCCATGTCAACGTTTAGGGCGACCCCGTGGTAGGTGTAGCCTTTGCGAACCTTGATGCCAAGGGCTGCGATTTTGACGATTTTTCCATTGTGGCGTGGCAAGTAGACACCCGGTGCGCCAGGTTCACGGCGTGCTTGTGTTAGCCCATAGCCGACTAAGGTGTCGATCAAGGCTTGCTCAAGGGCTTGAACCATTGCCCGAATCGTCAGTGTCGTGCGCTTGAGATCGGCCATCATGTAGATGACCACCTGGCCGGGGCCGTGATATGTGACTTGGCCGCCACGATCAGACTGGACCACGTCAATATCGCCACGATTTAAGATATGTTCAGGTTTGCCCGCTTGTCCCAAGGTGTAAACCGGGCTGTGCTCAACCAACCATAGCTCATCAAGAGCATTTGGCTGGCGACGCGCGGTAAACGCTTGCATGGCTTCGAAAACAGTGGTGTAGTCGGCCAAGCCAGGCCAACGCCAAACGCCTGCCTCTGGCGTCATCACAGGGCTCACTACAGAACGACCGACACCATCGGGTGCTCGTGTAGCGCGCGATACAGCCCGTCTAACTGCTCGCGCGAGGTAGCCTTAACGGTGAAAGTCAATCCCACATAGTTTCCGGCCTTACTCATCCTGACTTCAAGCGTGTTGGGGTCAAAGCCTGGGTCGTATTCGAGCACAACATCGGTGAGTGCTTGGGCCAAAGAGGGGTCTTGTTTACCCATGACTTTGATTGGAAAGTCAGAGGGGTAATCAATCAACGACGTTTTGTGGGTATCGGTCATGCCACCGTGCCAAGTTTTGCGGCAGATAAGGCTGCGATCCTTTGGTCATAGGCTTGGCGCAAGCGCTGGTAAATTGGCCCAGGCTTACCTGCACCAACAGCCTTTTGGTCGAGCGCGACGATTGGCAGAATCTCGCGAGTGGCAGAAGACAGCATCAATTCATCAGCATTATTCACGGCCGTGCGGTGGATGGGCTCGAGGTGAAAGGCAATGCCTTGCTCGTGGCAGAGCTCTTCGAACAAACCATAACGAATGCCCTCAAGCACCAAGTTGTCTTTTGGGGGAGCATAAACAGCATTGTCTTTGACCACCCAAATATTGCAAGAAGCGCCTTCGGTTAGGTAGTCATCGCGAAACTGAACGACTTCATCAACGCCGGCTTTGACGGCCGCTTGTTTAGCCAAAACATTGCCAAGTAAGGACACCGATTTGATGTCGCAATGCAGCCAACGCTTGTCGTCAAGGCTTATTGCACGTAACCCTTTTTCACGCAACGCTTGAGAGGGCGCTGTCATGGGCGCCAACATGGCAAACACGGTTGGCTTGACTGGCGGGTTAGGAAAGGCATGGTCACGCTTGGCCACGCCACGCGAGACTTGGATATAGACCATGGCGCAGTCTTGGGTCGTGTCGAGCGCAACCAAACCGGTGACCAAGTCAAGCCACGCTTGCCGATCCATGGGCGGTGCAATCTCGAGTTTGGCGAGACTGCGATCCAGCCGATTCAGGTGCTCAGTCATCCGAAAGGGTTGACCATGATAGATTGGTACAACCTCATAGATGCCATCACCAAAAATAAAACCCCGATCCAGCACAGAGATCGTCGCCTCAGAAAGTGGCACAAATGCGCCATTGACGTAAACCGTCGGGTTACCGCTCACACCTTGAATAAAGTCAGTCATCACAGTCTCAATACGTGCTGTCAAGTTAAAGGGGTTAAATATCTATCACTACACTTAAACCCATGGCATGAGGCCATGGGGCTTACTGCAACCAGCGCTTAAATTGGTCAATGGCGCGACCAAAAAATCCCGCCCGCTCCACTGGTACCAAAACATCAAGAGGCAGGACACGCAGCGGTTGGCCATCAATCGACAGTGTCATCTGCCCGACGCGTTGCCCTTGGCTCAATGGCGCCAAAAGCGGATCAGGGCGTTGCGCCGTCACCAACACATCACCGGTTTTGCCGCGAGGGATGGTCACCAAGATAGGCAATGGGCTGCCGAGTGCGGCAAGCTCAGTGGTGCCTTCCCAAACACGGGCTTGGATGGCGGGTTTATTGGCATCAAAAAGTTTGACCGAATCAAAGTTTTGAAAAGACCAGTTTAGTAACTTTAAGCTTTCTTCAGCACGCGTTGCTTCGCTTTCGGCGCCCACAAGCACACTGATAATCCGACGCTCACCGCGTTGCGCCGTGGCAATCAAGCAATAACCAGCCGCAGTCGTGTGGCCCGTTTTCATGCCATCGACTGATGGGTCCGCCCACAACAATCGGTTACGGTTGTTCTGTTTGATATTGTTATAGGTGAACTCACGAACGGCATACATTTCGTACTTTTCTGGATGATCCGCAATCATGCGCTGCGCCAAGATGGCCAAATCTTGAACCGTGGTGGTGTGTTCTGGGTCAGGTAACCCGTTGGAATTTTTAAATGTCGTGTCCTTCATCCCCAGCTCAATTGCTTTTTCAGTCATTTGCTGGGCAAATGCCCCTTCAGTGCCGGCGAGCAACTCAGCAATGGCTACCGATGCATCATTACCCGATTGAACAACGACGCCATTGAGCAGTTCTTGAACCGTGACGGGTTTACGGGGCTCGATAAACATCCGTGAACCGGGTGTGCGCCATGCTTTTTCGGAGACATTGACCTGTTGATCGAGTGTGATGCGATTTTCTTTGAGTGCTTCAAACGTCAGGTACACCGTCATGATTTTGGTGAGCGAAGCGGGCTCGACTTCTTGGCTTGGGTTTTGCGACGCGATGGTTTGACCAGTGACGGCATCAACAACAATCCAAGCACGTGATGCAACCACGGGTTTTGAAATCGTTGAAACCGCGGCAACATCAACAACGGCAGATACCGTGTTCGATGTCGACAGGCTCGTGGTGGCAGGGCTTGTGCTGCTGCCCGAAACGGTGGTAGTTTGTGCAAGCAGTGGCAGGGGCATCGCCATGGCTGAAGCACAAATCAGTGACACCCAGCGGCGGGAAAAACGATCAAACATAAGCATCTTCCATCAAAAACCAAATCAATCCAACATCTTACAAGGACTTAAGCCGTGTCTGCACCAATTGGCGCAGTATCAACAATTTGCCATGGAAAAAATGACCCGCGTTGGGGATGACGACAACGGGCATGTCAATCGGGCGAGCCCAACGCATGACCTCTTCAAGTGGTACCACGTCATCATTCTCGCCGTGAACGATGAGCGCATCATCAGGGGCGCGGACCGCAATGCGAGTGTCTTGCTTATTGAAACGCAAAGCCGCGGACCCCGCCATGATCACCATGTCAGGCAAGTGTTGATCGCTTTTTTCCCAGTCAGCGTAAAGCTGTAGTCCGATTGATGTGCCAAACGAAAACCCGCCCAGCACCCATTTGCCCGCGTAGACTTCGGGATAGCGTGTTTTGAATTGCTCGACCAAGGCGGCCATGTCAGCGCGCTCGCCACGGCCCTCGTCAAACTGTCCTCCAGATAATCCAATGCCTCGAAAGTTTGGTCTGACCGCCAGTAAACCCGCTTGAACACAAGCGCGCGATATTGTTGTCACGACTTTATTTTCGCGTGTGCCGCCTTGAGCGGGGTTCGGGTGAAGTATCAGTGCCCAGCCAGTGGGTGTTGTGTCTGGCCAGTCTAGGGCACAGTCTATGGACCCTGCCAGGCCATCAAAACTTGTGATTTCAGTGTGAGCTGCCATAAGGTCCCAACAGTTTGACGTGTGCAGTAAATGACAACTTTATTTTAATGGTTGGCGCACCTTGGCAATCCACTGCGCGATTTCATTGACAGCTTGATCGGTTGCCAAGCGTAACGCTTGGGCGCCCGCTCTAAAGACTTGGGCGGAGATCTCGCGCCATGGTCCGTGTAGGGGTCGCGCCAAAAGCGCTAAAAAGTCTAAAGCCAGGCCGCCTGTGAGGCCTAGCAATTGACGGCCATGGTGAATGCCAAGTAAGAGTGCGGCACCCAAACGCCGTAACCACTCGAATGAATCAGTGGCAGGGGTGGGCTTGTGCTCAGGGGACTTGGTTGCCATCATCTCAAATAGAGTGGCTTGACTTTCGGTGAGTGACAACCCTTCAGGCACTTTTGCTTGCCAGCGATGCCAGAGCAATTGTGCGCCAACAGAGTCCAGTACGGTATTGGGGTCTATGGCCCACGAGGCCGATGACGGTACAGATCGCAACAACCGCTGTCGGCGTGACACTTCGCCTTTGGTTGAAAGTGCTTGCACATTCCAGCGCCCAGCAATCAGCCAATGCTGACCTTGATCAGACAAAGGTTTGGACTCAGTTGGGGTTACAGCAGCGGTCATGTGGGATACTAAGTCTAATAAAAATCATCTACAGACTCTTGTTATAGCTCATCATGACTATCACCGCAGTATCCGTATTGCCCGAGCCACAAATCTTAGCGTTTGAATTGGGGCGAGCCTTGCCTCATTTTGCCAGCGTTGATTGGCAAGCGTCGGTGGACTCGACCAATCAATTTTTGATGGCGCAGGTTCGCCAATCCAGCCCAAACGGTGATCTGGGTTGGCCACGATTATTGGGTGCTCATCACCAAACGGCAGGCCGTGGACGAGCGGGGCGGCCTTGGCAAGACCAGAGCGGCCAAGCGTTGATGTTTTCTTGCGGTTTTAAAACCGATCTTTCCTTGTCGCAGCTCGCCGGTTTGGCGCCAGCACTTGGTATTTGTAGTGCGGAAGTGCTCCGTAACCAGCTCTTGGAAGCAGGTGCTGCGCCGCAGATGAGCAGGGCGCTTCGCGTGAAGTGGCCTAACGACTTGATGTTGGCCGATGCCAAGATAGCCGGTATTTTGGTCGAGTCAGTGCTCAGACAAAAGCAAGTGGGGCAGCAACAAACCGAGCCTGCTTTGTATTTGGTGGCGGGCATGGGGTTAAACGTGTCGGGTAACCATCAGTTGTCTGCCGCGCTCGGTCGAGCGGTCGCTGATTTATCACAAGTGGGTGTCAAGCTAGACCTGGTCGCACTTGTCGCCGCTTTGGCCAGCGCTTGGCAGGCGACGCTTCGAACATTGGCCAGTGATGGATTCGCACCTTTTGTCGATAGAATCAAACCCATCGATTATTTGCAAGGTAGAACCATTGATGTCATGCAGCAAGATGTGGTCCTTCACTCGGGTTGCGCCATGGGCGTGACCGACCAGGGCGCTTTGGCCTTGGCTTTAACCAGCGGTGCTATCGAGTCGGTGATGGTGGGTGACGTGTCCATTCGGTGGCAGGCGTCCGTGGCACGACACGATGGTGTCGGAGGCACGCCATGAAATTGTTGGTTGATGTCGGTAATACCCGCGTGAAACTCGCGGTGCTCGAAAAAAACGCGCTGCGCTTCGTTGCAGCCGTGCCAACCCAAGATGCTGCGCTGATGCGTCAAGCATTAGAGGAGCAGATCGCAAAACTAGGCGCCATTGAGGCGGTGTGGGGTGTGTGCGTCGGGCATTTGGCGGTGGCGCAGTGTGTTGAGGCGTCGTTGCCAACCAACCTCACTTTGCAGTGGGTTCAATCCACACCCAAGGCTGGGGGCGTTTTTAATCGTTACCCTGAGCCCCAGCAGCTTGGCGCTGACCGGTGGGTCGGAGTCATTGGATTGACACGCCATTTCCAGTTTGATGGGGACCGAGGCGCGTCGGCGGTTTTGGTGAACTTTGGGACAGCGACCACGGTCGATACATTGGGGTCAGATAGGGCGTTTCGCGGCGGCTTGATATTGCCTGGGGTGGTGATGATGCAGACTGCTTTGGCCCAAGGCACGGCGCGCCTACCACAGGCAAACGGCGATGTAGTGGACAACCCAATTGGGACTGCTAGCGCTATTGCCAGCGGTATTGCAGCCGCACAAATTGGTGCGATCAAGCGCCAGCTCGAAATCGCACAGCGAAATGACGGACAGATGCCTTTGCTTTGTGTCAGCGGTGGGGCCTACGAAAAAATCCAAGGGGCGCTGGAAGACAGTGTGAAAGGTGTGCCCATCCATCATTTGCCTTTGGTGGTCTTGGATGGCCTAGCCGTTTTGGCCCAAGAGACTAACCACATAAGCGGTTAAACTTCACGCCATGAAAGTATTTTGTCTCCTTCTGCTCGCAACCAATGTGCTGGTCTATGGACTGGGTAACGGCTGGTTTGGTCATCCGCGAACCGAAATCGGTCGCTCGCCTGCCATGCTAAGTTCTCAGCTCAACGCGCAAGCCCTGACGGTTTCACCCGGACAGCTTCAAGCTCGGTAAGGGCTTGGACGATTCGTTTCGTGGCACCCACGTGGTCTGAAACCCAAGCTTTGCCGGTCAAGCCCACTGTTGTGGCCGAGTCTGGATCTTCCAACCACAGCAGGGCTCTTTCAATAGCTTGTGCAGCCGTTTTGACTTGCACCAAGGCGCCGGCCGCCACAGCACCTTGGACCGCATGGGCGAAGTTGCGGGTGTGTGGTCCAACAATCACGGGTGTGCCAATGGCGCAAGCTTCTATGAAGTTTTGTCCGCCGTGGTTCTCAAAGCTGCCACCAACAATGGCCACATCAGCGACCCCATAGAAAAAAGGCAGCTCGCCCATGGTGTCGCCGAGCACGACATCTTGTTTTTTAAGGGCTTCATCACTTTGTGGGTCATCAGCCAACATAGACCAACGCGCATAGCGAAGCTGGTGGGCGTCAAGCAGGCGTGCGGCGTCATCAAAGCGTTGAGGGTGCCTAGGGATCAATATGTATAACGGCCTCTCGCCCGCAGGCATGGGTTTTAAGTTCGCGGCTATCAAAGGCACGAACAGTTTGTCTTCGCCTTCACGTGTGCTGGCAATGGTGATGACGGGTCGATTTAGTCTTGTGCGCCAGTGTTCGCCCGCTTCTACCGCGACGAGTGGTACGTCAATGTCAAACTTCAGATTGCCTGAAATAATGATTTTTGAAACCCCACTGTCAAAAAGTCGTTGGCCGTCTTCAGGGGTTTGTGCCAAGGCAAGTTCAAGCTCGCCGTATGTGTCGTGCAGCAATCCACCAAACAAACGGTTGATCCAAACCGCTTGCGTCAGTGACCGCTCAGACAGTCGCGCACTCACCAACACCACTGGCACACCAGCCATGTGAGTTGTGTGCACAAGGTTGGGCCATACTTCGCGTTCCACTAACAAAGCCAAACGCGGTTGGAAGTGATTAAGAAAACGGCACATGGCACTTGCCAAGTCGTAAGGCACCCACTGTTGGCGTACACGACCATCATGGATTTCTTGCGCAAGCAGTCGTTGCCCTTCCGTGCGACCTGTTGGCGTGAAGTGGGTGAGTAAGACCGTGTCGCCTTTAAGGACCAAGGCCTTGATTAAGGGCGCCGCGGCACGGACCTCGCCGACGCTTACCGCATGTATCCAAATGGGTGGCGCACCATCCCAAGGCTGTGAATAGAAGCCAAACCGCTCAGCAGCGAGTGCTTGCCAATCGTCTTGGCTGGCACGCCGTCGCCACATCAGCAGCCCTAAGGCCAGCGGCGCTGCCATGATGAGCAACAGCGAATATATCCAGCGAGCTAACACAACAAGTTTTCCTTTTGGCAGGTTTACGTGCGTTTAAGTATACGTAAGGAGACACGGGACAGCACCGATACAGTTAGCAAATCACCTGCCCTACTCGGCGCCAGACGGTGACAAGGCAGCACGCAGCGCTTCTAACACCTCGCCTTGGCTTGGTGATCGGTCTTGGTTGCCCAAGCTAGCCACAAAACCGCGACCCTCAACTGGGGTTCTAGCCGGTGTTGAGGCTTTGTAAATACCAATGGTATCGGTGCCAAGTGCGGCCGCCAAATGTGTCAAGCCACTGTCTAAGCCGACCATCACGCGGGCACCAGCCAGCAAAGCGGCCAGTTCAGTGAGCGAGCTTTTGGGGGTAACGACAGCGTTGGATCGGGCCTCAATCAAGCCTTCTGCACGGGCTTGCTCGGCATTGTTTCCAGCCAACAACCGTAAGCCCAAGCCATGCGCTTGAAGCGCATCAAAAACCGCTTGCCAATCTGAGGCTGGCCAGAGCTTGTCGTCACGACTCGCCGAAGGCATGATGACCGCATAAGGCGCGACTGGGGCATTAGTGGCCAAGTGATCCAATCCAAAGTCGGGCTGGCCACTCACGGTATACCCAAACGTGGCTGCAGCCAGTAAACGTTGACGGATAACCGCTGGCTGGTGAAAGGCCACGGGGTGCTTTACATCATAAAAAAGCGAGCACAGCGACTCTTGGGTTGAGGTCCAACTCAGGCCGTGCTTCACACCATGGGCGGCACGCACAAAGCCAATCGATTTGAGCAGCCCCTGCATGTCGAGCACGATGTCGTAGTTCACCGATTGCAAGCGATCAACAACGACTTTTCTTTCAAAGCGGGTCTTGGCGGACCACCAAGAGCGACGCCAGCGGCGATGCGCAACCACAATGGTGTCTTCAACGGCCTGATGCCAGCGCGGAATTTCTGCAAAGTTTTCTTCCACCACCCAGTCAATCACGGCATTCGGGACGTGTCGCTCAATGTCTGTGATTGCCGGCAACATGTGAATCAGATCACCCAACGATGAGGTTCGAACGATCAAGATCCTCATGGTTGCAACGGGATATTTGCCAGCGCGTGGTCAACACCGACTCGCCAGTCGGGCAGTGTTTCACCAAAGGACTGCTGCCATTTGGTTGTGTCTAGGCGTGAGTTCATGGGACGTACGGCGGCCACGGGGTAGTCACGCGCCGCAATGCCCTCAATGGCGTCATCTCTTATGCGAATGGGCCAACCCAGCGTTCTGGCGTGCGAGATCAGGTATTGCGCATAGCCGTGCCAGCTGGTGTGGCCACTGGCTGCAAGGTGATAGAGTCCCCATCGAGGATCGTGAGCGCTAGCGCCCCCAATCAAATTTGAAAGTGCCGTGTGAGTGCTTTGAGCAATCAACTCGGCAGATGTTGGCGCCCCGATTTGATCATTGACAACGCTTAAAGCATCGCGCTCTTGAGCCAATCGCAGCATGGTTTTGAGAAAGTTTTGCCCATGCGCACCGAAAACCCAACTGGTTCGCAAAATCAAGTGCGGACCGTTTGCCGCCATAACCGCCTTTTCGCCAGCCAATTTACTGCGTCCGTAAACCGACAATGGGCCCGTCAGATCGTTTTCTGTGTATGCGCCATCATGCTGGCCATCAAACACATAGTCGGTCGAGTAGTGAACCAGGGGCAGGCCGTGCGAGGTCGCGACAGTGGCCATGATGCCGGGTGCCAGTGCATTGACGTCGTAGGCGAGCGATTCTTGCGATTCAGCCCGATCAACGGCGGTAAACGCAGCAGCGTTGATAATCGCACAGGGTTGATGAACCTCGATGGCGGCGTGTAATTTGTCTGCCAATCGATCCAAGTCGCTCAGATCAAGACCCAATCGGTCATAGCCGATGGGTTGAAAATCAGGCGCCAACTGCTGGACCAGAGCATGCCCCACTTGGCCTTGGCCGCCGGTGACTAAAACGCGTTTGGGAATGAGTTCAGACATGGCGGCATTGTAAGACTGAAACGCTATATGCCCAACCGATCTCGCCAAACCTAAACCACGAAGGTCATGACGCCGACGGCGAGCAGCAACCAGAGTGAAATACGCTTGATTTGATGGGCTCGATTTTTTAATGCTTTGGCAAACAAGTAGGCGCCAAGTGCCGTGGCCAGCAGGTAAAGTGGCAAAAGGGTGCCGACATACCCGAACTGTAGCGGTTGCATCGCGCCTTGCAGAAGGAGCATGGTCATCGCGGTAAGTTGTGTGAAGGCAAAGAACACCGTAAAAAAGATACGAAAATCAACGGGTGAGAAGCCCTTGGCCGACAGCATATACAACACAAAAGGTGGCCCACCAATACCAGCCACAGAGGTCAACATGCCACTGGTGATGCCAGCGATGCTGTCTTGAAGACGACCGCGAGGGCCTTTGTAATACCAGCCTGTTAAAAGCACAAGGGACAACACGATCACCACACCGGCCACAATCTGGCGAAACATCGCGGCGTCTAAGCCTGAAAGCACATAGCTGCCCAGAGGGATGCCCAACAGTGCTGAAGGTACCATGCGCCAGATCAGTGGCCAATCGATGCTTTTCCACATGCCAGGGAGCAATTGAAAGGTGCTTGCAAAATTCAGCAAAATCACCACCACGACCACATCTTTGGGAGGCAAGTAGAGACTGAAAATGGGGGCGAGCAGTAAGCCGCCGCCGAACCCAGAAAAGGCGCGCATGGTGCCACCGACAATGGTCGTTAGCACCATGACGGCAAACATCGTCACACTTGGGAATAATAAAACCCAAAGATCATTCATGTTGTATCCCTACAAAGATCATTGGGTATGCGCTGTGGCGCGAGTCACTATCGTCCTTTAAAGACGGGCGCACGCTTTTGGGCAAACGCTTGCTTACCCTCCTGATAGTCTTCGCTGGCATAGCAACTGAGCACCATCTCATGCATTTTTTTAATGTCAATCTCAGATGGCATGTCTTGAAACCGACGGATCATGTGCTTGCCCACACGCAGCGTTATGGGTGCATTGGCGGTGATGCGATCGAGATGTTCATGTACCGTTTTTTCAAACGTCTCTTCGGTTGCCAAGTGCTGAATCAAACCCAGTCGTTGGGCTTCATGTGCCGCAATTCGGCGCGCTGACAAAAAGATATCGAGCGCGTTGGCTGGACCCGTTGCCGTGATCAAGTTGCGAAACGCCGTTAATCGATGGCCGAGCCCAATTCTCCCGGCTGGAATCGCAAACGAACTGCTCTCGCACGCAATTCGGATGTCGCAACAGAGGGCCATGTTCAAGCCGCCCCCAATGCAATAACCTTTAATGCGCGCTACTGTGGGCTTTGGGAAGTTGTAGAGGGCATTTTGTGCGCCCTCTGCAACCTTTTCATATTCAGCCACCGCATCGGCCGAAGAACGCAGCTTATCGAATTGAGAAATGTTGGCGCCGCTGACAAAGGCTTTATCACCGGCCCCCGTGACGACAACAACACGAATCTCGTCATCACTTTCAAAGGCAGCAAGTGCCGGCTCAACAGCAACCCACATGTCCAACGACATGGCGTTGTGTTTGGCGGGGTCATTAAAAGTGATCCAGCCCTCAGCCCCCCGTTTTTCGACAATAACGTTGGTCGTTGCGGTCTGCATGAGCGATTAATTGCCAAATAGGTTTCGATACCCATTTATACCGTTTTCAAGGTGATCGCGCATGGCCTGACGGGCTGCACTGGCATCTTGCCGTTCAATCGCTTGGACAATGCGCTCATGTTCAGCATGGATTTCATGGACGCGCGGTGTGCCTGAACTTCTGAAGTGCAAGGTACGAACTGCATCACGGATGACAGAACTCAGATGGCCCATGATGCGAACAAAGTAGGGGTTGTTCGAAGCTTGGGAGACTGCCAAATGGAAGTCAACGGCTGAATTGGCGCCGGCTTCCCAATCTTCGGCTGGGTGCTCGTCTTGTTTAAGCGATTCTTTTAGTGCCTCAAGTTGAGCTGCAGTGCGGTGGGTGGCAGCTAGGGCAGCGGCACCAGACTCAATTTCAACGCGTAGACGATAGACGTCAATCAGTTGCTTGAAGTCCAGTAGGTCGTCTTGCTCAACTTCAAAAGGTCGGTTTGCCATGTCACGTTTGACAAATGTGCCCACGCCGTGGCGTGTTTCAACCAAGCCGGTTAGCTTCAGGCGTGCAATCGCTTCTCGCACGACATTTCGGCTGACGCCAAACTGAGCCCCGAGGGCTTGTTCGGTGGGTAGGCGTTGGCCTGGACCAAGCGTTTCTTTCAAAATACGATCGCGTAGTTGCTGCGCGATCTCATCGGCTAAGTTTTCAGGGCGACCCAGATTCTCAAAAGCGGCGACCGGTTTGTTCATGGCCTGACGACGTGTTTCACGACTGTGTACGATGCGACCGAGTCCGTTCATTGGTTTTCTCCCGCGAGCGCGCAAGTCAGGCAAGTAACAGAAACGGTAATGATTTCCCTCATTTGATCCCCCTGTGTTATTTGGTGAGTACGAGTTTTTGAAAACTCTTGCGTCAAATCATATACACAATTTGGCAATGTACGGACAATGCTTTCGAACCATTGGTGATGTAAAACAGCTGACTTGGTACAATTGAATCTCTTGGGAGAGTGAGTAAACATGATCATTGTGACGGGCGGTGCAGGCTTTATAGGCAGTAATTTTGTGCACACTTGGTTGTCGCTTTTTGACGAGCCAGTCCTCAACCTCGATATGCTCACCTATGCTGGTAACCTAGAAAATCTATCGAAATTTCAATCAGATAGCAGATACCATTTTGTAAGAGGGGATATTGGCGACCGCGAATTGCTTGTGCGTCTGCTTCAGGAGCATCAGCCGCGCGCGGTGATTAATTTTGCCGCTGAGTCGCATGTCGATCGATCGATCCACGGGCCTGGTGAATTCATCAAAACCAATGTGAATGGCACATTCCACCTGCTGGAATCAGTCCGTGAGTTTTGGCAACCATTGTCCGTACCCGTGCAAACAGCCTTCCGATTTCTGCATGTTTCGACCGATGAGGTCTATGGCACTTTGACGCCTAACGATCCCCCTTTCCGTGAAACCAACGCTTTCGAGCCCAACAGTCCTTACGCGGCCAGCAAGGCGGCCTCGGATCACTTGGTTCGCGCCTGGCACCACACTTATGGCTTGCCTGTACTCACCACCAACTGCAGCAACAATTACGGGCCCTACCACTTCCCTGAAAAGTTGATCCCATTGGTCATCCTAAATGCTTTGGCGGGTAAGCCACTGCCCATTTATGGCGATGGCCAGCAGATCCGAGACTGGTTATATGTTGAAGATCATGCGCGCGCCATCATTCGCGTTTTGCAGGATGGTCGCGTGGGTGAGACATACAACATTGGTGGTCATAATGAAAAAGCCAACCTTGAGGTCGTTCAAACCATTTGCCAACACTTGGATGTTTTAAGGCCACGTGCCAATGGCAAATCCTATGTTGATCAGATGACTTTTGTGAAAGACCGCCCAGGACACGACCGTCGCTACGCCATTGATGCGAGTAAGATTTCGGCAGAACTTGGCTGGTCACCCGAAGAGACCTTTGAATCTGGCCTAGAAAAAACGGTGCATTGGTACTTACAAAACCCAGCTTGGGTTCAAAATGTCACCAGTGGTGACTATCGACAGTGGGTAGAGAAGCAATATGGCCAATAACAATCAAACCGCACGCCGTGGCATTATTTTGGCTGGTGGTTCAGGCACCCGTCTCTATCCCATCACGCAAGCCGTATCCAAGCAGTTGCTGCCGATCTACGACAAGCCCATGGTGTATTACCCTTTGAGCACCCTGATGCTCGCGGGTATTCGAGACGTGCTCTTGATTTCCACCCCGCAAGACATCCCGCGCTTTGAGGCCTTGTTGGGCGACGGCAGCCAGTGGGGCATGAACATCCAATTCGCTGTTCAACCCTCACCCGATGGCTTGGCGCAAGCCTTCATCATTGGTCGCTCGTTTGTGAATGGGGGCCCGAGTGCCTTGGTTTTGGGCGACAACATCTTCTATGGCCACGACTTGGTGAAATTGCTCGAAAGTGCCACCGCCCAGCCCAGTGGCGCAACGGTCTTTGCTTACCACGTGCACGATCCTGAGCGTTATGGCGTGGTGGCTTTTGATGGACAACAGCGTGCCGTGAGCTTAGAAGAAAAGCCTGCACAACCTCGCAGTAACTATGCTGTAACAGGGCTGTACTTCTATGACAACACGGTTTGCGACATCGCCCGAGACATCAAACCCTCGGCGCGTGGTGAGCTCGAGATCACGGACGTCAACCTGCAATACCTCAAGCGCGAGCAACTCACGGTTGAAATCATGGGCCGCGGTTATGCCTGGCTCGACACTGGCACACAAGACAGCTTGCTTGAGGCATCAAGCTACATTGCAACCATTCAAAAGCGACAAGGCCTGATGGTCTCTTGCCCAGAAGAAATCGCTTTACACAACGGTTGGATTGATCGCGAACAAGTTGAAAAGCTTGCCGCACCCCTACAAAAAAACAGCTATGGCCAATACCTTTTGCGCCTGGTTTCACAGCGTCAGGCCTAATCATGCCCTATACCGTTCAAACCACTGCGTTACCTGGCGTTTTATTGCTCACCCCCAAAGTATTTGGGGATGAGCGGGGCTTTTTCTTTGAAAGCTTTAACCAACAAGATTTCGAAGAAGCCACTGGCCTGAACGTCACTTTCGTGCAAGACAATCACAGCCGATCGGCCAAACATGTGCTGCGTGGTTTGCATTTTCAGGCGCAACACCCCCAAGGCAAGTTGGTGCGGGTGACGGCTGGCGAAGTGTTTGACGTGGCCGTCGATGTACGGCCTGGTTCGGCGACCTTTGGTCGATGGGCTGGCCACCATTTGTCTGAACACAACAAGCAACAACTGTGGGTGCCGCCGGGCTTTGCCCACGGCTTTGTGGTGTTAAGCGATGTGGCTGAGTTTCTTTATAAAACGACTGATTATTACTACCCCGCCTTTGAGAAGTCACTCTACTGGGCTGACCCGGCGATTGGTATCAAATGGCCGATGACTGACCAACCCCTGTTGTCAATCAAGGACCAAGCCGATCAAGCACTGTCACTTCAGCAACTGAAAGCAGAACAAGAACAAGCAGCAAACAACAAAACCTGATCGGCCGCTTGACATGATGGACTCGCCGATTTCAAAACATTGTGTGGTGGCCATTTCTTCACACGGCTTTGGTCACTTGGCACAAGTGGCACCGGTTCTGAATCAATTTGCAATTGAAAGTACTCAAACTGTTCAAACGGATCCATCTATCCGCTTCACCCTTCGCACCGAACTGCCAACCTCGCAAATAACCCAGCGCGTGCGTGTGCCGTTTGCCATCGACGTTGCGTCAGACGATTTCGGCATGCAAATGCGTAGTGCTTTGCAGACGGACCTACCGGCGAGCTTGAGTCGCTATCAGGCCTTACATGCCGATTGGACACGGCATGTGGATCGGGTGGCAGAGCAATTGACAGAACAAGCTGCGGATTTGGTGTTTGCCGATATTCCTTACTTGACCTTGGCAGGCGCCTCACACGCGGGTATCACCTCAATGGCCTTATGTTCGCTCAATTGGGCAGACATCTTGCTGCAAAGTGTGGTCGCTTATCCAGCGGCCCTAAACGAAGCGAGTGTGGGTTTGCAACAATTTGAGCGGATCCTACAAACCATGCGCGACGCTTACGCCAGCGCGGCGGTCTTTCTGCAACCCACCCCGAGCATGTCAATGCTGGGTCTTACCAATGCCCGGGCGATCGATGTGGTTGGTGAGCCGCCGCCACAGAACTGTCGAGAGACTGTAAATGAATGGGTTCAGAGGGCCCACCTGCAGCAAAACAAGCCCCAGGCAATCAATAAGCAGATCGCAAACAAACAAACCACAAATAAAAAAATTCGTGATGCATGGTTGGTCTTGGTCAGCATGGGTGGTATTCCCACTGAGTTGCAGCCCGCGAATTGGCCGACCCATTGCAACGGCAGACTGGTGATTTACTTGGTCACTGCAGCACTCGCCAACCAGCACCCACACGCGGTGGTGGTCGATGACCATGCGCCGGCCTACCAAACCTTGATCGCGGCCAGCGACGTGGTGTTAACCAAGCCAGGCTACGGCACCTTTGTTGAAGCTTGTGCAGCCGGTACACCGATCCTGTCCGTGACACGTGCCCAATGGCCAGAAAGTGATGCCTTGATGCGTTGGGTGAGTGACAGCGGTCACGTCAAAGCCATCACACTTGGTCAGTTGTCAGCCGGTGAATTCGGCACAGCCTTGGGTGTGCTGCTTGATGGTGGGCGATCCGAGCCGATCGAAATGACCGGTGCGGCCAGTGCCGCGCAAACCATTCGAGGGCTTATTGACCCAAGCGCCAGAGGGGCAGTTGCGGCACCGGTGGATCTTCGCCGGGGATAACCAAGCCACTGGCGCGTACGCCTAGCAGCCGAATGCGATCGTGCCAGATCACGCGCTTTAGACAGTCCGATACGGCATCGCGGATCTCACGGGCTTCACCGATGGGTTCAAGCACGGTCAAGTCGCGCGTCACCACAGAAAAGTCGGCAAACTTGACTTTGATGCCGACGGTTTTGCAGCGGCGTTGCTTACCTGCCAAGTCCTCAGCCACACGCTGGCAAAGATCATCAACCATACGAGTCAGGGCTTCGCGGTCGTGCTTGACGTGAAGGTTCGCGGCGAGAGTCGATTCGCGGCTCAGTGACTTGGGGTTGCGATAGGTCACCACCGGCCGATCGTCAATGCCGTGTGAGGCCTCATGCAGCCATTGCCCCATTTGACGTCCGAACGCGTGTTGCAGTTCCAGAATTGGCGTCTGAGCCACATCACCAATCGTATGAATACCAAGCGCTGCAAGCTTCAAGGTGGCTTTGGGGCCGATACCGTTGACCTTGCTTGCGGGTAGCGGCCAGATGCGAGTCGTGATTTCTTCAGCGCTTAGCAAAGTCAAACCACCGGGTTTGTCCAGATCAGAGCAGATTTTAGAGAGCAGTTTGTTGGGGGTGATGCCAATTGAACAAGACAAGCCAGTGGCATCAAAAACGGCTTGCTTGATGCGTTTTGCTAAGGCCACTGTGTCTGAATCGAGATCGGTCAGGTCAAGATAAATCTCATCGATGCCCCGATCTTCCATGATCGGTGCCACGCGGGCAACGGCTTGCTTGAAGCGACGTGAGTAGTCACGGTAGGCCTCAAAGTTGGCGGGCAATAAAATGGCCTCGGGGGCCAACTTGGCACTTTGCATCAACCCCATCCCAGAAAACACGCCCAGCGCACGGGCCTCATAGGTCGAAGTCGTGATCACACCGCGCCCAGCGTATTGCCCCAGGCGGCCGTACTGCCACTGACCAGTATCGTCAACGAATGGGGCAGGCACATTTTTGCCACCCACCACCACGGCGTGACCTTTGAGCTGTGGATAGCGCAACAACTCAACCGATGCAAAAAAAGCATCCATGTCTAAATGGGCGATTCGGCGTGCAAGCGTCATGATGGCTTATCGAACAACAGCGCGTCTGGTTTGGTGTTTGGCAAGATGTCCTAAGTGTATAGTCGCCTTGATGCAAAACATGGAAAACGTATGAGTACTGGTAGTCAATTATCTGAACAAATTATCGACCAAGTGTTAAAGGCCATTGCGTTGAATCGCACCCCGGGCTATCACTTTTGTGGCAACTTTTTGGGCTTGACCTTTGAAAGCCTAGGTGGCGGTCAAGCGCGCGTGGCCATGCCTGCGCAACCCGCCCTTGTCGATGGCAAAGGGCGCGTGGACCTCTGCGCTTTAACCGTCATGGCCGACTTTGCATTAGCCAATGCGGTGCGTGGCGCTGTGTCGCCCAGTGCACGCTTGGCAACCGTGTCGTTAAACCTGCAATTAACCGGTGAGCCGATGACAGGTGAGCTGACTGCTTGGGGCGAATTAGAAGGTTTCTTTAAGCCGGCAACAGGCCGTTTGGGCATGTGCCGCACACGGATTCAGGCTGGCGACAAAGTGGTGGCGTTTGGCACCGGCACCTTTATGGTGTTACCCGCACCTGACGGTCAAACCTTACATCCGGTTCCGTGGATGGATCGGCCTGCGCCAGATCTACCACGCCCAGCCATCGAATCGCTTAGCGCGTCTGAACGAGAAATCCTAGACCGTAGCCGACTTGCCTTGAATGTTCCAGATAACCAGACAGCCAGCTTTTGGGCTCGTTTGTTGGGTGCTGATGTTCAAAGCACACCGCAAGGTGCCAAAGCGGTGCTGACCAACGGGCCGCATGTTGGTAATCGGGTGGGCCACGTTCAAGGTGGTGTTACCTTGGGCTTAGCGTTGATCTCAGCCAATGCGGCTTTGGGTGAGCAGTGGCGTTGTGCTGGTGTTAACGCTAGCTACGTCAGCCCAGGCATGGGCCCGACGTTGCTCAGTGAGACCACAGTGACACATCGCGGTCGTTTAACGGCTGTCACGCGAAGCCAAGTGATAAGTTCAGACGGCAAGGTGGTGCTTGACGTGATGACACACCATGCTCGCGTGAACTAAACTGTCCTTCGTTTGCGGTATCTCAGAGTGCACTGTTAATTCAACAGATGAACCCAATAGAAGGACGTCAATGTCTCTAACCTCGCCGGTCAATTACACCCCCGTGGTTTTATGCGGCGGCTCAGGGAGTCGTCTCTGGCCCTTGTCACGTACCGGTTTTCCGAAGCAGTTTCTGGTGTTACATGGCACGCAGAGCTTGTTTCAACAAAGCGTTCAGCGATTATTTGGTCTGACGAGCCCGTCACTGGTAGCGGCTCAACCCTTGATTGTGACCAATGAGTCGCATCGGTTTTTGGTGGCTGAGCAGTGGCGTGAGCTTGACGTTGGTACCGATGCCTTGTTGTTGCTTGAGCCCGAAGGGCGTAACACCGCACCGGCTATTACCCTCGCGGCAAAAGCGGCGATTGCTGCAGCCCCGGCTGATATTGATCCCATCTTGGTGGTGTCACCCGCTGACCAAGTGGTGACCGATGGCGTTGCCTTTCGTCGGGCGCTCACGCGCGCCATTGAACGGGCCCAAAACGGTACGGTGGTGGTGCTTGGCGTGCCGCCGGCTAGCCCTGAAACGGGCTATGGCTACATTCGGCGTGGTGCAAAAGCCGCCGCCGAGAACGCTTGGCCCGTCATTCAATTCACTGAGAAGCCAGACCTAGAAACCGCCGAGCAGTACTTGGCCAGCGGCGAATACGCATGGAATGCCGGCATCTTTGTGGTGCAAGCCAGTGTTTGGCTGAAAGCCATCGAGCGCTTCGCACCCGAAATCAGTCACCGTGTCGGTGATTCTTGGGCGGGTGCGGCGGTTGATCACCAATTTGTTCGACCACTGCCGGAGGCTTTTTTGTCGTCGCCCGCCATCTCGGCCGACTACGCCGTACTAGAGCGATGCCCAGGCAGCGAGTTTTCGATTGAAGTCGTGGCCCTTGAGGCCGGTTGGAGCGACTTGGGGGCGTGGGACGCGGTTTGGCAGCTTGGTGAGAAAGATCAGCAGGGCAATGTGACCATTGGCGATACGGTGACTATTGACACCAAGAACTCGTTGATTCATGCCAGCCACAGACTGGTGGGTACCGTGGGTGTTGAAGACTTGGTGATTGTCGAGACTGCTGATGCGGTGTTGGTCGGCCATCGCGACCAAGCCCAGCAGGTCAAGGTCATTGTCGAGCGACTCTCGAGCCAAAAGCGCGAAGAACATCAGCTGCACCGCAAAGTGCACCGCCCTTGGGGCTGGTATGACAGCATTGATGAGGCCGATCGTTTCAAGGTCAAGCGCATCATGGTCAAGCCTGGTGCCAGTTTGAGCCTACAAAAGCACCATCACCGCGCAGAGCATTGGATTGTGGTGCAAGGCACGGCTGAAATCACCTGTGGTGATAAGGTCATTGTCTTAGGTGAAAACGAGTCGACCTACATCCCGCTCGGTGAGATTCATCGTCTGGCCAATCCCGGCAAAATCCCACTGGAAATTATTGAGGTTCAGTCAGGCAGCTATTTGGGTGAGGATGATATCGTCAGGCTCGAAGACAACTACCAGCGAGCGGGCCGTTAATTTATTTGGGGTGCTTTCCCTCAGTACTGCCATTACAGTGGCACCGTTAAACGTAGGATCGATCACACTGAGTCCCATCACCAGCGCGCTCGAGCGACCTTGGTTAGACGCACGGCTCTGATTTAGCCGAGTTCGACATCAACCACGATGGGGGCGTGATCGGACAGCAAGGTCCAAGGTTTACCGCGTAATACCTGTGCTTTTTTAACCGCAAAGCCACGCTGATAAATGCGATCAAGCCTGAGCATGGGAAACTTGGCTGGGAAGGTTTTTGGGGGGCGACGGATGGCTTGGGCACCACCGAGGGGTAATTGGTTGATGTGCTGGCGTTTTTCTCGCGACAAAGACGAAAAGGGTTGTTGGCCACGTAACACTTGGCCAATTTGACGCATTGAGTCACGCAGTCGGGGCATGTCGCCAGCTGTTCTTGGCGCCAAAGAAAACACTTCGTGCACGCCGAGTTGTTTGATAAAAAGGGGCGCGAGCTCATCACGCCAATCGTTAAAGTCCCCGGCAATCAAGATGGGCGCATCGTCTGGCACCAAGCGTTTGATACGTTCGGTCATGGCTTGCACTTGTCGGACACGGCTATCGGCAAAAAGACCCAAATGAACCACGAAGCAGTGAACCGTGCGACCCGCTATTTTGACTTCGGCGTGCAGTAGCCCGCGTTGTTCAAGCGAGTGGTCTGAAACGTCTTCGTTTTCGAAGCTGTCGATGGGGAACCGTGATAGCAAGGCGTTGCCATGATCGGTGAGGTCACGGATGGCGTTGCAGCCATAGGCCACCTCCATACGTAAGGCAGCACCTAGGGACTCGTGCTGTGCATGCAAACTCATGCGTTGCTCGTTACGTCCCTGCACCTCTTGTAAAAAGAGAATGTCTGGGTGCAGGCCATGTAGGCCCAAGCGTAACTCGCCCAAAGAATCACGACCACCCAATGAGCGGCCTTTGTGAATGTTGTAGCTGACCAGTCGCAGCCGCGCCATCAGCTTAGGGCTGTGGTGCTGGCACGTCGCTTTGGCGCAGGCGAATGTGCAGCTCTTTGAGTTGCTTTTCATCGACAGCCGAAGGCGCTTGCGTGAGTAGGCACTGTGCGCGCTGGGTCTTAGGGAAAGCAATCACGTCGCGAATCGACTCAGCGCCAGTCATCATGGTGACGATGCGGTCTAAGCCAAAGGCAATGCCACCATGTGGTGGTGCACCGTATTGCAGCGCATCCAACAAGAAACCAAATTTGAGCTGGGCTTCTTGCTCGTCAATCTTGAGTGCACGGAACACTTTGCTTTGAACTTCCTCGCGGTGGATACGCACCGAGCCACCACCGATCTCGCTGCCGTTGAGCACCATGTCATAGGCTTTCGAGAGCGCTTCGATGGGATTGGTGGCCAGTAAGTCTTCGTGACCATCTTTGGGGCTGGTGAAGGGGTGGTGAGCCGCCGTGAAGGTGCCCGCTTCTTCATCATATTCAAACATTGGAAAGTCCACCACCCATAAGGGTTTCCAGCCGGGTTGCATCAGGCCGTTGGCTTGGCCAAATTCGCTGTGACCGATTTTAAGGCGCAGTGCACCGATGGCATCATTGACGACTTTGCTGCGGTCCGCTCCAAAAAAGAGCAAATCACCGTCTTGTGCACCGGTGCGTTCGAGCATGGCGGTTAAGGCGGCATCGTGTATGTTTTTGACAATTGGTGATTGCAAACCGTCGCGGCCTTTGGCTACTTCGTTGACCTTGATCCAAGCCAGACCTTTGGCGCCATAAATTGCCACGAACTTGGTATAGGAGTCGATTTCGCTGCGCGTCAAAGCGGCACCCTTAGGCACGCGAAGCGCCACGACACGGCTGCCGGGCGATTGAGCCGCCTGAGAAAACACTTTGAAGTCCACGTCTTGCATGACGTCAGACAAATCGGTGAACGCCATGGTCACCCGCAAGTCTGGTTTGTCAGAGCCATACAAGCGCATGGCTTGCGCGTAAGTCATGATGGGGAACGGATTGGCTAAGGCAACGCCTTGGGTTGATTGGAAGACGTCGCGGATCATGCCCTCAAAAATCGTACGAATTTCTTCTTCATTTAAAAATGACGTTTCACAGTCAATCTGCGTGAACTCTGGCTGTCGATCAGCCCTGAGGTCTTCGTCGCGGAAGCACTTAACGATTTGGTAGTAGCGATCAAAGCCCGCCACCATTAGCATTTGCTTAAAGAGTTGGGGTGATTGCGGTAATGCAAAAAATTCACCAGCATTCACGCGAGAAGGCACCAAATAGTCACGGGCGCCCTCAGGGGTACTCTTGGTGAGCATGGGTGTTTCGATGTCAATGAAACCGAGCTGATCAAGGTATTGGCGAATCGCCATGCTGACCCGATAGCGTAGGGTCAGGTTCTTTTGCATCTGGTTTCGTCGCAGGTCGAGCACACGATGCGTCAAGCGCGTGGTCTCTGACAGGTTTTCATCGTCAAGCTGGAAAGCAGGTGTCACCGAGGCGTTTAAGATTTCAACGCCATCGCAAAGAATTTCAATCTCGCCCGAGGCCAGATCGGTATTAACGGTGCCGTCAGGGCGGTTACGCACGCGACCAACAATCTTGATGCAAAATTCATTGCGCAGGCGTTCAGCGACATCGAAGGCTGCAGCGTTCTCGGGATCAAACACGACTTGTGCCAAGCCAGCCCGGTCGCGTAAGTCAATAAAAATGACACCGCCGTGATCGCGACGGCGATGGACCCAGCCAAATAAAGTCACGGTTTGATCAAGGTGGTTGCGGCTAACCTCGCCGGTATAACAAGTACGCATTCGGAAGTGCTCCTTATGGGGCAGGCCCGGGGTGCTAGCACCCCGGAAAAGGCATTATTTGGCGGCTAATTGCTGCCAGCGGCAGCCGGTGCTGGTGAGCTCGGTTTGCTTTCACTGGGTTTACTGATACTCGATTTGCTGTCGCTCGTTTGGCTTGCGCTAGGCTTGCTATCACCAGATTTGGTATCACTGGCTGAGCCAGCGGCTGTCGAGGACGCAGCTGGCGAGCTGTCAGCGCCCGTTGTGGTGCTGGGCGCAGTGACCGTGCTGGGCTTGTCGCTGTTATTGCGAAAATCAGTTACATACCAACCCGAGCCTTTGAGCTGAAAACCCGCCGCGGTGACTTGCTTGGCGTAGGTTGACTTGCCGCAGGCGGGACAGTCCGTCAGCTTCGCATCAGACATTTTCTGCAGAACGTCTTCAGCGTGTCCGCATTCGGTGCAACGGTAGGCGTAAATGGGCACCTTTTACTCCTTCAGCAAAAGTTCTACAAATTCGATGGAAAGCCCATGATTTTAGCGCCTTTTACTAAAATTCGATCGGCAAGCGAGCGTTTTAATGCTAAGACGCTCGCTTGCCGACCCATTTACAGCCCGACGCCGGCGAGGTCTGGCTTTGCCCGGTGCCAGTTTGTGACGTGCTGAAAGGCCACACCAATTCGCAGTAACTCGGCCTCAGAGAAGGCCTTGCCTAGTAGTTGCACGCTGAGGGGCAAACCGGCGCTATTCAAACCAGCCGGCAAGACTAAGCCGCAAGCCGTCAGGTAGTTACCCGCGCGGGAAAATGACGCCATGGGTGTTTGCAGCTCATCGACCTCTGACAGCGCAATGGCGGGGAAAGGGATGGCGGGCGTCAAAAGGGCGGCGTAATTTCGCATCAAGTCACCCCATTGGGCGCTAGAAGCGCGTCGATGCGCAAGGGCTTGCACATATTGCCCCGCTGAAATGGACTGGCCTCCTTTGATCCGATGGCGCACAGCTGGGCCAAGGGGTAGCTTGGCATCATCAATGTAACTCCCGTGAATCGCAAAGGCTTCAGCGGCAATGATTTGGCCGTTTCGCTTCATCAGGTCGTCAAAGTCAAAGGGAAGCGAGAGCTCGGTGAGACGGGCACCAAGAGAGGTGAATACTTTGCACGCATCTTCAAACGCTTGCAAAGATGCCTCGTCGACCGTCATTGGGTATTGATTCGCCGGCAAAACGGCCAGATGCACCCCCGCTAGGGGCTGTTTGCCCAGCGGCTGATCGCTGCGCCATTCAAAGGCGGGGTGGTTAAGACTACCTGGATCAAGCGGATCGGGACCCGCCATGAGGGCGGTCCAAGCACCCGCATCCATGGCGCTGTGAGTCATGGGCCCAATGGTGTCGAGCGTGGACGACAAGGCGACTGCCCCATGTAAGCTGATCAGGCCGTGGGTTGTTTTAAGGCCAGTCAGGCCGTTTAGTGCCGATGGAATACGTACCGAGCCGCCTGTGTCTGAGCCAATGGCAGCCGGTGCCAAGCCAGCCGCGACGGCCACGCCGGAGCCGCTTGATGAGCCGCCAGGCACCCGATGGGTCTGAAGATCCCAGGGGTTCCATGGCGTGCCCATAACGGGATTGGTTCCCCAGCCGCCAAAGGCAAACTCCACCATGTGGGTTTTGCCGAGCATCACCATACCGCTGCGAAGCAGTTTCATCAGAGCAGTGCAGTCAGTGTCACTGCGACGCTCGCGCCAAGCTTGGGAGCCCGCCGTGGTGACGTGGCCTTTGAGTTCGCAAAGGTCTTTGGCCGCAAACGGTACGCCATCCAATGCGCTCAGAGAAATGCCCTTGGCTCGGCGATCATCGGCTGCACGTGCCATTGCTAATGTCATGTCTGCGTCAACCGAGACATAAGCGTGAAGCTTTTTATTGGCTTTGCTGATGCGGCCCAAGAAGTGTTCTGCGACCTCTTGGGAACTGAATTGTTTGGTGGCCAGACCCTCGGCCAATTCGGTCATTGTTTTAAAAGCGATATCGACGGTCACGTTCTTCCCCTCGTGATTGTTGTGATGAAATTCGTTAACTTAATTAAGCATCAACCTTTTGTTTGGTAAGCAATAATTGGGCCAAAGGGCAACAGTGCTAAATCACGCCCCTTTGCTTGAGTGCATCAAGCGCCGCTTTATCGAGGTTGAGCTCCTGAGCCAGCACTTGGTCGGTGTCAGCGCCAAGCTCTGGCGGGGCGCGGTGCTCGACGGGTGTTTTGGCGAAGCGCATGGGGTTTCTCACCAGTTTTAGAGAGGTCCCGCCAGATGTGGGCACATCAACCACAATGCCACGGTGTTTGACCGCGGGGTCTTCAAAGACCTCTTGCATGTTGTTAATGGGGCCGCTTGGCACGTTGAACTCGCGGCAGCGTTCCAGCCAATGGGTTTTGCCGTGTTGCAAAATCCGTTGCGCGAGTTGCTCGCTTAGCACCTCGCGGTTTTCGATGCGCTGCTGACTGTTGATGAAGCGGGCATCCTTTATCAGGTGAGGCATTTCAATGGCTTCACACAAGCTCTCAAACTGCCGGTCGTTGCCGGCCGCGATGATCAGGTGGCCGTCAGCGCAGGCGAACACGTCTGAAGGCGCTGCGATCGGATTGGCATTGCCTTCACGTTTTGGAACCACGCCAGAATTCAAATAACTCACGGCCAAGTGCCCGTTATAGGCGACGGAGGCATCAAGCAGGGTTGATTCGATGTATTGACCCTCGCCAGTGGTTAAGCGGTGATAAAGCGCACTCACAATCGCCACGTTCATATAAAGACCCGTGATGAGGTCCGTGGTGGGCATGGAGGTACGCATGGGTGAAGCCCCTGGCGAGCCGTCGGGTTGGCCACAAGTGCTCATGGGCCCAGCCATGCCCTGCAAAATAAAGTCATACGCGGGTCGTCCCGCATAGGGCCCGTCATGGCCGAAGCCAGTCAGTGAGCAATAAATGATGCTGGGATTGATGGCCTTGATGCTGTCGTAATCCAAGCCTAGCTTTTTAAGACTACCGGACTTGTAGTTCTCGAGCATGACATCGCAGTGCGAGGCCAATGCCCGGACAAGCGCGGCACCCTCGGGTTGTGTGATGTCGATGGTGACGGAGTGCTTGCCGCGGTTGTAAGCAAGGAATGTCATGGCGGCATCAATCGGTCGTTGACCGTCGGCGACGCTCGGTTTGGGTCCCATGACGCGTGAGTCATCACCCATGCCAGGCTTTTCAATTTTGTAGACCGTTGCGCCCATATCAGCCATGTTCTGGGTGCACAGTGGACCGGCCACAATGCGAGTCAGGTCGAGAATTTTTAAACCCGCAAATATTTGTTGTGCCATGTCGTGTGGATGTTTCGCTTTGGTATTAAGAGTCGTTCAGTACGATCATCCTTTAAAAGACTACCCTTGCCTAGTCCGCACTGCAGCAATTGTGATTTGGGCAAAGCATGGCAACAGACTCAAATACGCTGAGTGGTCAATGGTTAAGGGGCAGCCTGTCGATTTTCCATAATGCGACAGTGACCCTATAATGCCCCGAGAGTTCGACCCCTTGGCTGGGTAATCAAGGGCAATCGATGTCTAACGACATCATGTCCGACATTGGTTTTGTTTCAACAAAGACAGGGTGGCCGTCACATGCAGACTGTTGTTTTATTTGTCACGCTAGCCGTATTGTGGCTTTTGCTGTCGGGACTTTATCTACCGTTAATGCTGTTCCTTGGCCTTGCCTCCTGTGCGCTAGTGGTTTGGCTGGTACGCCGATTCGACACCGTCGATCATGAGTCTGTGCCCATGCATCTGGGTATTGGCATTTTTGCGTATTGGGTTTGGCTACTCAAAGAAATCGTGATCTCGAGTTTGCAGGTCACCAAAATCATTCTCGCAAAAAACATGCCCATCAGCCCCACCATGATCACTGTTCAAGCAAAAGGCCGTGGTGAAGTCCGGGAGGTTTTGTTTGGTAATTCCATCACGCTCACGCCAGGGACGCTAACCACTGACATTGATGAAAACGGTTTGGTTACCGTGCATGCTTTAACCGCCGAAGGGGCTGAGGGTGTTCTCACAGGTGACATGAACGACCGAGTGGCCCGTCTGCACGGCAAAGGAGAACGCTAATGTTGATTGCCGCGGGTTTGGCCATTTTGGTCACGATGGTGATGGCCACAATACGGGGGCTAAAGGGACCCACCATCTACGATCGCATCCTAGCCATGAATATGTTTGGCACCAAGACGGTGTTGTTTGTGGCCGTCGTGGCTTACTTGTATGAGCGCCCTGACTTTTTAGATTTGGCACTCGCTTACGCGTTGATTAATTTCATCGGGGTGTTGGCTGTGTTGCAATTTTTTCAGAATCGTGAGGCCCGCCAGGCAGTGCGGTCCACACAAGCCGTCCCAACAACGGGTAGCGATCAAGATGGGGCCTCATCATGATGGGCACGATCTTCGATTGGTTGTCAGGGTTGCTTTTGGTGGCGGGCGGTTTTTTTGTATTGGTGGGTGGCGTGGGTGTTATCCGCATGCCTGATCTCTACACCCGGATTCATGCGGCAAGCGTGACTGAGACCTTGGGAACGATGTTGATTTTGACTGGCTTGATGCTGCATTCGGGTTGGGAATTGGCAACGTTTAAGCTTTTGGCCATTTTGGTGTTTTTGCTTTTTACCGGCCCTGTGTCGTCTTACGCCTTGGGCAACACGGCGTTGCTCGGTGGTTTAAAGCCTGAGCTTGGCGAGCAAGACCCACCGAAGGAGGGCAGAGAGTCATGATTGCACTCATTGGTCTCATCACCTTGACGTTGGTAGCCGTGGCAGCGATTGCCACTGTTATGGCCACTAACTTGTTCGTGGCGAGCATGTGGTTTGGCATTTTTAGTTTACTGATGGCCTCTAACTTTTTCATCCTTGATGCCGCCGACGTGGCTTTGACCGAAGCGGCTGTGGGTGCTGGTGTGTCAACGGTGCTCTTCATGGGCGCCTTGGCCTTGACCGGTGAAAAAGAGGCTATTCGATCCAGAGTCAGTTGGTTTCCGATGGCTGTATTGGGCGTGTTGGCGCTGGCTCTGTTCGTGGCGACCTTCCAGCAACCCATGCTTGGTGATCCGATGGCACCTGTTCACCAACACGTGGCACCCTGGTACCTCGAGCAAACGCCTAAATTAATTAATATCCCCAACGTTGTCACAGCGATCTTGGCATCCTTTCGTGGCTACGATACCTTGGGTGAAGTCATCGTGATTTTCACCGCGGGTATCGGCGTATTGTCCGTGCTGAGCTTTAAGCCCAAAGGCCGCCAATCCGTCTCTAGCGAGGCCTTGGCCGCCAAGGTTCGTGGCGTACAGCATCATTCCATTCTGCGCGTGGTCGGCAAGCTGGTGATACCGCTGTTGATGTTGTTTGCATTGGTGGTTCAGTTCCACGGCAAGTACACCCCAGGCGGCGGGTTCTCGGCGGGGGCTTTGTTTGCCGCTGCGGTCATGTTGTACGGCATTTTGGAAGGAGCCGATCGTTCAGCCAAGGCCATGCCTGAAAAAGTCATGCTGCGCTTGGCGGTCTTTGGGGCAACACTCTACACCAGCGTGGGTTTGGTTTGCATGCTGCTTGGGGGCGCCTTCCTAGACTACAACGTGCTGTGGCCTGACCCAGTGGTTGGACAGTATTTCGGCATTTTGTTGGTTGAATTTGGTGTGGGTCTGACGGTCACCACCGTTTTGGTTATGGTTTTTAACGCCTTTGCGAACCGACCCACTTACTAACTAATAACACGGACAAAACCATGACTTTATTGGGTCTATACAACTACTGGATTTTTATTCTGTTGCTGATCGTTGGGCTATACGCGGTGCTCGTCAAAGGCAACTATGTTAAGCGCATGATCGGCTTGGGTATTTTTCAATCAGCGGTGTTCTTGCTTTACATCACCATGGATAAGGTCGAGGGTGGTACAGGCCCGATCATGCAAGGTGTGCCTGAACCTGGACAGCTTTACGCCAATCCTATTCCCCAAGTTTTGATTCTGACTGCCATTGTGGTTGGGATTGCAGTGACTGCCTTGGGTCTGGCGTTGGCCATTCGTATCCGTGAGGAGTATGGCTCGATCGAAGAAAGCGACATCCGCAGGTTGGATCACGAATCATGACTTTGGCTGAACAACTTCCCGTCTTAGTGGTCGTTTTGCCCTTATTTGTGGCGCCGCTTTTGGCTTTGCTGGCCAGTCGTGGCAACCTGCCATGGTTGGTGGCAACCTTGACCAGTGCGCTGACGTTTGCCATGGCCATTGCGCTTGCAGCTCAGGTCATGCAGACCGGTGTGATTTACTACGAACTCGGTAATTGGCCAGTACCGTTCGGCATTGGGCTCACAATTGGCCCATTGTCGGCAATGATGTTGATGATCATCTCTGGGGCATCGACCGTGGCGTTGGTCGCAGGCCGCGAAAGCATGAATGCCGAAGTTGGCACAGGGCATCAGGCTTTGCTTTACTCATGCTGGTTACTGGCGATGACGGGCTTATTGGGCATCACGGTTACCGGCGACGCTTTCAATATTTTTGTATTCATGGAGATCTCGTCGCTAGCGTCATACGTCATGGTGGCCAACGGCCCTAAGCGTCAAGCCTTGACCGCGAGTTTCAAGTACTTGGTGACCGGCACCATAGGAGCCACGTTTTATTTGATCGGCGTGGGTTACCTCTACATGATGACGGGAACCTTAAACATTGCTGATATGGCCGTGCGCTTGGCCGATGTCTCTGACACACTGCCCGTCATGATTGCTGGCGGGTTTGTCAT
>CALBEY010000100.1 GCA_937888805.1 uncultured Burkholderiaceae bacterium | reverse complement strand
AACACAAAGGGTCAACACATGTCGCGCAAAATTATTCTCGGGCTCTTGGTTGCGGCTAGCAGCCTTTTGGTGGGTTGTTCTGATGACAAAGTTACCAATGTCGTCAAAGTCGCCGTGTCGCCGGCCTCGCCACCCATGCTTTATCAGCAGGATGGCAAAATCAAAGGCGTGGATTACGACATTTTCAGTGCCTATTGCCAGAGCCGCGGTTGCACCATGAATATCAAGGCCTATGATTGGCAGGGCATGCTTGGGGCGGTTTCGAGCGGGCAGGCCGATGTGGCGTTTTCTGGGATATCAATTACTGACAGTCGCAAGCAGGCCATGGACTTTTCTGCGCCCTATTACGACAACACTTGGTATCTCGTGGCGCTGACCAAAAATGCCAAGCCCATTACCGATTTGGCAACCCTCAAACCGTTACGCATTGGGTTTCCCCGTGGCATGGCATATGCCGATTTGATTAAAAATGAGCTTGAGCCCAAGGGCTATTACTCACTGTCTCAGGTGCAGTTGTATCCCACGTACACTGAGGTTGTGACTGACCTGCAAAATGGTAATTTGGATTTGGCCTTTATTGAAAAGCCTGTCTTAGAGGACTATATCAATCGTTTGAAGTTGCCGCTTGAAAGTGTGTATGCGTTTACTGGCAGAGATGTCTTGGGCTTTGCTTTTGCCAAGGGATCAGATCGGCGTGATGATTTTGATAAGTTTTTGGTTGAGCTCGGTCCCGTTAAGCTACAAGAAATCATCACCAACGCCTCGAAGTAAAAACCGATGAATTTTTTTGAAATTCTCAGGGTGTTGGCCAATGGTATTGGCTACACCTTATTGGTCACGCTGGTGTGTAGTGTCACGGCGCTGGGGTTTGGCTTGTTAATGATCACCATCCGTACGTTGGGTGGTCGAGGCGCGAAGTGGGCGGTTGATGCCGCTGTTTACTCTTTGCGTGGCGTGCCTGTCTTGGTATTGCTGTTTTTGGTGTATTTCGGTTTGCCGCTGGTTGGTTTCAAAGTACCACCTTTGGCTGCTATGGCATTGAGTTTGGGTCTGATCGCTGGCGCCTATGTGACTGAGGTGTTTCGTGGTGCGCTTGATTCGGTTGACCCTCAAGAGGTGCAGGCGGCGCTGGCGCTCGGGCTTAAGCGCCCACAGGTTTTTCGATGCGTTCAGGTGCCACAGATGTTGCGGTTTTGTGCGCCAGGCGTGCTCAATGAGTTCACCTCGATTCTCAAATACTCTCCCTTCGCTTACACCGTGGGGATCCCAGAAATAACCAAGCAAGCCACGGTCTTGGCTGGTGAAACCCTTCAAGGGGTCGATATTTATCTGGCCGCGGGGATCCTCTACTTTTTGATTTACCGTTTTTTACTGGTGTTCGCTCGCGTCGTTGAGCGACGATTTCGTATTCCAGGTGTCACCGCACTCTAATTCAGGTATTCACATCACTTTAGCGATCCACCGATAACGATAAAGCGTCATGACCTCTCTTTTAAGTATTCGCGACTTAACCAAGCAATTTGACGGCACACCCGTGCTAGAGGACGTGAGCCTTGAGCTTGCGCATGGTGAGTTCAAAGTCATCATGGGACCCTCGGGCTGTGGTAAGTCGACTCTGCTGCGGTGTATCAATCGGCTGATTGAACCCACTAGCGGTGTCATTGAGTTCAACGGTCAGGACATTATGCAAGCGAGTACCGACGTGTCCTGGCTACGCCAGCAAATTGGTTTTGTTTTTCAGCAGTTTGCGCTTTTCCGTCACTTGACCGTGCTTGAGAATGTCAGCCTAGCCCTGCGTAAACTTCGCGGTTTTAATCGGTTAGAAAGCGGTACTAGGGCTCTGAAAGAACTAACCAAGTTCGGCATGGCCGAGTTTGCAGATAAATTTCCCGCTGAACTATCTGGCGGGCAGAAGCAGCGCGTGGCCATTGCCCGCGCCTTGGCAATGGATCCTCAAGTATTGCTGATGGACGAACCCACGTCAGCGCTTGACCCTGTTAAATCCCGAGAAGTGGCTCAGCTGCTCAGTGGCTTGAATCAGCAGGGGGTCACGATTATCTGTGTGACTCATGACTTAAGTCTCGCTGAAAGCCTTTTGCAGGACGTCACTTTTGTTCACAGTGGCCGTATTCATGCGGTGGGTTCCGTGGCATCGTTGGCTCAACGCGTTGAGGACCCTGTGCTACAGCATTTCTTTGGTCATCGGTAGGGGTTGCGCATGACCCATTGGATGACCTTTTGGCGCGATCTCGTGGAGCAAATGCCGCTGATTGCTCAGGGGCTATTCAATACGGTGTTGTTGGCCTCAACGGTCAGTGTCACGGGGTTACTGTTGGGTTGCGTCGTGCTTTATCTGAGTATCAGTCGTCGGGCTGTTGTGCGCTACATCACCAAAAGCTACATCTCTTTTTTTATTGGCATGCCGCTGATTGTCTTGTTGTTTCTGATGTACTACGGCGCACCGCAGTTTGGCCTAAAACTCACGCCGTTTTCAGTGGCGGTGTTGGGGTTTACTTTGAATGTGGCAGCTTATAACGCCGCCTACCTCACCACGGCTTACAACGGCTTAGACCCGGCTGAGCTTGACGCTGCACGAGCGCAGGGCTTTTCCGAGTGGCAGGTGTTTCGCTTGATCACTTTGCCGCAGGTGTTACGGACGTCCATACCAGCACTGACCAACCAAATGATATCGAACTTAAAAGACAGTTCGGTTGTGTTTCTCATTCAATACACCGAGTTTTTTGCTCGTGTGCAAGAGCTTGCCTCATCAAACTTTCAGTTTTTTAAGGCGTACATGTTTGCGGCAGCCGTCTACCTTTTCATGGTTTCAATCCTGGTGCTGGCCTCTCGTGTCGTTCAGCGCCGGCTTGGGTTGTCTTTGGTTTAACAGAAAAGTCGGTTGTTTAAATAACCAACAAAAATAATGACTTAAAGTAGAAATTGGTCGCCGTGCTCATTCTTTGTGGAGTACTACGTATCTGGCATGACAGGCTCCGTTAAAGAGTGATCTAACGCTCAAACTAGGGACCTATAGAATGAGAGTGCCAATATTTGCGAAAATCGGTCTACTTTCTTTGTTTACATAGGTGGTTAGTTCCCGGATTTAAACTGAGCTTTAACAGAACATTCAGGCAAAGCTAAAGAAATTATGACTTTTCTCCCCAACCTGAATTCGAACCAGCAACAAACCAGCAGGATCAACAGAAAAGTCGGTCGTTTAAATATCGCTTGAAATTGTGATTTTTATTTTAAAGAGGCGCTTCTATGCCAAAGGTTAAATTGCTATCTGACGTGACAGGGTCTGTATGGAAGGTATTGAAAGCGGTTGGTCAGACAGTTGATACTGATGAGCCGATTTTGTTAGTTGAATCCATGAAGATGGAGATACCACTCGTTTCAGAAAAGCCTGGGAAAATCACCTCAATTGCTGTCAGTGAGGGTGATGCTGTTGTAGAGGGACAGGCGATTGTTGAAATTGAGATCTAACTCAGCCAACCCAACTGATTAATCAAAGTTTCATTTTGCATTTGAATCCACCATTGCTTAAACATGATGGTCTCCTGAGTAAAGTATTTGTTATGATTTTTATACGATCTTTCATCCAGCGCTAGGCTTAACACAACCTCGAGTACGACCTTAACCCGTATGTGTTTTAGGTGAGATTAATCTAAGGACGGTAAGTGACTGTTCGAACACCCGCCTGACGCAAGGGGGCTGCGAGTGTGGCGAACTCAACCAAGGCAGCACGCGTTTGAGCTGGATCGATGATGTCTTCAATCACGAAGGCTTCGGCACTGCGCATCGGTGAAGTCAAACCCCGGACACGTTCTTCGATCTCGGCGTGCTTAGCTTTAGGATCTGCCGCGGCTTCGATCTCAGCGCGATAGGCAACCTCAAGGCCACCCTCGATGGGCAGCGAACCCCATTGCGCCGAAGGCCAGGCATACCGAAAATTAAAACGCCCAGGGGCTTGGTGGCCAGCAGCTGCCACGCCAAAGGCGCGGCGCATAATGATCGAACACCAAGGCACGGTCGATTGTGAAACCGCCGTCAGCGCACGCACGCCAGCCCGCATCACACCGTCTTGCTCGGCCTCAATACCAATTTGAAAACCAGCCACATCCACCATATTGATCAACGGCAAATGAAAGGTTTCAGCCAAATCAATCATACGAACAAACTTGTCTGACGTTTGACGATCCCAAGCACCACCGTAGTGATATGGGTTGCTTGCTGCGAACACCACGGGCCACCCATCCACGCGCGCTAAACCGCCGACAATTGCGCGCCCCCATTGCTTACCCATTTCTAAGAACGAACCTGGGTCAACCAAGGCTTCAATGATTGGTCGGATTTTATAAACCTTGCGGGAATCTTTCGGAATGGCGTTGCGCAACCAGCTTTGGTCAAGCGTTTCTGAGGGCACAGGACCGCGTGCTGGCAGTTCGTGCACCGACGAAGGAAGGTAAGACAAGAAACGGCGCGCCGCGACAAACGCCTCAGCCTCAGAGGCAACCTCATCATCGACTACGCCATTACGCGCGTGAATCTGGCTGCCGCCCAACTCGTTCTTTGTATAGTGCTGACCAATCCGTGCAACCACCGGCGGGCCTGCCACAAACAACTGCGAGGTGTCTTTCACCATCACAGAATAGTGACTGGCCGACACACGGGCTGAGCCTTGTCCAGCCACTGACCCCAGGGCCAGCGACACCACTGGTACTTGAGACAAGCTACGCGTGATAGATGTCCAGATTTTCATTTTGGGCAATAAAGAATGCCCTATTTTTTCGATGTTTTTGACCGACCCACCGCCACCCGTGCCATCGACAAGACGCACCAGTGGCAAACGCAAGTCGCAGGCCATTTGTTCGGCAAAAATCATTTTGTCGCCGACCGCACCGTCATTGGCACCGCCGCGCACCGTGAAGTCATCGCCCACCAAGACAATGGGGCGCTGATTGATTTGAGCCCGTCCAATGATAACGTTTGAAGGCATCACGGTGACTAATTTTCCTTCGGCGTCGTAGTTGGCGGTACCAGCCAACCCGCCCACTTCACGAAAGGTCTGGGGATCTACCAGTTGATCAATGCGTTCGCGTACCGTTAACTTGCCGTTATCGTGCTGTCGCTTAACTTTTTCTTCGCCACCCATTTTGAGTGACAGTTTTTTTCTAAGCGCTAATTCTTCTAGTTCTGTATTCCAACTCATCGCTGTGCTCAATCGGAGGTGAGGCTAAAAAATTGGACTGCTTTACGCTGTAAGTCCGAGACTTTGTCTGTATTCTAAGGGACTAAGTGACCCAAGCGATATCTTGATTCGTTTTCTGTTCTTGTACGTTGGATAATCTGTCTGGAACGGACCAAGGACTTTTGGCTCCTCGAGCTGGGCTCGAATCAGGGACATACAGATTAACAGTCGGTACGCCTGTCATCGCGTCTAACTTAGTAAAAACTGGTTTTTACGTTATGGGCTGGATCTTTTCGTTGTTGTGACCGATCGATTTTGGTTTAGGTCATGGCGTTTTCTGTTGTAATCAAAGTCGTGTCAGTGATTGTTTGAGTGCTTTTTTATGCAAAGAAGTCTAAGTTTTGTTCTGTTGTTGGGTATTGTTCTTGTCACGCAGTTGCTTGCGATGGCTTTTTTCCCACTCACAGATACGTCCGAACCGCGCTATGCCGCCATCGCGCGTTTGATGTCTGAGACGGGTGATTGGATAACCCCTTGGTTCTCACCGGGGGTGCCTTTCTGGGGTAAGCCGCCGTTGTCGTTTTGGGCGCAAGCGCTGTCTTTCGACTTATTCGGGATCACTGAGTTTGCTGTGCGGTTGCCTTCGTGGTTGGCAACCGTGGCTTGCCTCTTTCTGGTCTATCAAGTGTCCCAGACCCTTTATGGCCGGATCGTGGCCGAGCGCGCCACTTTGATTTATGCCTCGAGTGCCTTGGTTTTTATGATGGGCGGTGCTGTCTTGACCGACCCATTTTTTGCGCTTGGGACCACCCTGTGTATGGTTGGGCCAATCATGGCGAGTCGCGGTGCGGCCTGGTGGTGGCGATACAGTTTCTTTATAGGACTAGCGATCGGGCTTTTAGCCAAGGGACCCTTGGTCTTTGTTTTGGTTGCTGGTGTTTTTCCTTTGCTGTACGTCCTTTACCCCGCATCACGCGCTTTGGTGAAAAGCTTGCCTTGGGTCACTGGCATTATTCTCATGGTGGTTTTGAGCCTGCCTTGGTTCATCTTGGCTGAATTGAAGACGCCAGGCTTTATTGATTACTTTATTGTGGGCGAGCATTTCAAGCGGTTTATCCAGCCGGGTTGGGGCGGTGACCTTTATGGCACGGCCCACCGTGAAACTTACGGCATGATTTGGTTGTTTTGGGTTCAGGCCGCCTTGCCCTGGGGTGTGCTGGCGTTGATTCTGTTGGTGGCAGCGGTTCTCAAACGCACCGGTCGGCAAGCGATTGGCCTGGCAGCCAGAGATGCCTATGTGGCATATTTCTTTATTTGGGCCACGTTGACCCCAGCGTTTTTTACATTCTCTGGCAATATTCTTTGGACTTATCTGTTGCCCGCATTGCCTGCTTTCAGCGTGCTACTGGCTCGAGCGACGCCCTTTTTTGGATGGTCGTGGCTTGGCAGTGAACAGCGCCTTGGGCCTATGATGGGACTTGTCTTGTTGGCCCCTGTCGTGATTGGAGCTGCTGTTGTGGCCGGCCACGTCAACCCGCTGTTGTTGAAAACTGAAAAAGGGCTGGTCCAGTTCTTTCAAACACAGGTCAATGGAAATGCGGAACTTTATTACCTCTACACGCTGCCTTTCTCGGCTCGTTTTTATTCTGGCGAAAGTGCTCAAGCGATTTCATCGTCAGAACTACAGCAAAGGGTTCTCCAAGGTGAGACGTTACAAGTGGCTGTTCCCAAAGGCGACCCTTTGCCGGCGCAACTGAAAGGTCAAAACTTGTTTGAAAATAGGCGTTATGAGTTTTTTTTGTTTAAACCACTTTAATGCGACCTGAGTATCTAGAAGCTTAGATCGGGTGTACACGAATCAAAAAAGCAAGGATTACTTTATTACTGTGACTCTGTTTTCCTGCGCAAATGGGCATTTGGGGCCAACGCGTGTTCAAATCAAGCGGTTGTCATGAAAGTATCTTCGCTTTTGCCGTTGCGTTTTTTCACCGTCATTATGTTGATGGTTTAACTTGATTGGAATGCCCTGTAAATGGATGAGCGTTTGGTCGTCAGTATCGTGTGTCCTTTTTTTAACGAATCGGGTGGTGTCGACACCTTTTATCGGTCCTTGTCAGCGGAGCTTGATCGGCTGTCTGATTATCATTTTGAAGTGATTTGTATCGATGATGGCAGCCAAGACGAAACACTCGCTGAATTGCTGGCGAACGCACAAAACGATGACCGTTACAGGGTGCTTGAACTGAGCCGCAATTTTGGTAAAGAGGCGGCATTATCGGCTGGACTCGACGTGGCGCTTGGCGACCTGGTTATTACGCTCGATGCGGATTTGCAAGACCCCCTTTCTCTGATTGAAAAGCTGATCTTGGCGTGGGAGCAAAGTGACGCGGATGTGGTGCTGGCCAAGCGTCACGACCGTTCGAGTGATAGCCCCTCTAAACGCGTTTCTGCCAGAGCCTACTACAAACTACATAATCTGTTGTCGAGCGTCAAAATCCCGGTCGATGTGGGTGACTGCCGGCTGATGACGCGTCAAGTCGTGCAAGCCTTGTCATCGTTGCCTGAGACGCAACGCTTTATGAAAGGCCTATTTGCATGGCTTGGTTTTAAAGCAATCACCATTGAATACACCCGGGAAACACGGTTTGCGGGAGAAACAAAGTTTTCTTGGTGGCGGCTTTGGAACTTGGGTATTGAAGGCATCACGAGCTTCAGTACATTGCCCTTACGCATTTGGACTTACGTCGGTTTTACCGGCGCTGTGGTCACATTGCTCTACGGTATTTTTATCGTGATACGAACCTTGGTTTCGGGTAATGATGTGCCAGGTTACACCTCTCTTTTCACGGCGATTTTGTTCTTTGCCAGCATTCAGCTCATCGGACTGGGCATCATGGGTGAGTACGTTGGCCGGATGTACATGGAGTCCAAGCGGCGACCCCCTTATTTGGTGCGTAAATTTCATAACCCAAGTGAAAAACCAGTCGACCGAAGAAAGCCCGTCGAACCAAAGTAAGGGTCATGCCCGGGTGGCTTATAAGGTGACGGTGCCAATGTCACTGTTGAGCTCGATCCAAGCGCAGGGCGGCCGCTGTCAATGATTGTCAATTTAGTTCGACAAAAAATATATCTGGTCTTACCTGTTATTCATGACAACACTGGCATCAGGATAGGTTGATTTCTTGAACATAAGAAAGACCTAGACCGGCATTGGTGGCTGATGCAGCGCCACAATGTCAAGCGACTCATCCTGAAAGAACGGATAGCGTTGGCGCACAGCCGGGTCATGGCCTGGAATAATGTGATCGGGTGTCTGCGCCAATGCCCTGAGTGTGTCAAACCCCGCCAACATATCACCCACGTTGAAAACAATGGGGAACGGTGACGCTCGCATCATGTTTTCATAATAGTGACTGGCGTCTGAGGCCAACACAACCCAGCCTCGTGCCGTGTGGACACGCACGGACTGCAGTCCTTGGGTGTGCCCGCCAATCATGACCAGTTCGAGCCCAGGCGCAAGGGTGCTTCGTCCGTGATGGAAACGGACCCGATCGGCATAAACCCGTCGCACCAAATCAACCACGTCTTCGACCTCATAAGCGTGTCGTAACACCCCGTGGCACATGTGCCGACCGGTTGCGTAATGCATCTCGGTTTCTTGCACATGAAATGTTGCATTGGGCAATTTATCAATATTGCCGGCATGATCGTAATGCAAGTGAGTCAAAATCACATCAGAGACGTTTGCTGGCTCAATGCCTAGCAATTGAAGTGATTCAATGGGGCATCGTAAAAATTGTCGTCTGCGGGCTTTGGCACCCGCTTCATTGAAGCCCGTGTCCACAAGCCAAGCGCGGTCACCATCGCGTATGAGCCAAACAAAATAGTCCATGGGCATGATTTCGTCATGGGGATCCTTGACAATGAAATTTTCTGAGCGCCGCCGATCCGGACTGGTGGCGTAGCGTAGCGCGTAAATCTCGTAGTTGGGTATCGAATCAGCGGTGGTCATCATAGTGGTCTCCATGGTCGCCAAGGTTAGCGTAACTGCTAGCTGGGCTTGTCGGCGCAATCCGTTCTCAAGGTATTTAGAAAACGGGTTTTGTGCCATGCAATCAAGCAAGTGTTCAATTTAGCGCTCGGTTTACGTCTCGTATTCTTGGGTGGGAAGGCAGGCGAATAAGTCTGCTCCATTTGGGAGCGCATCAGCATTCCAAACACGTTCGATAAACGCTAAGGGTGAGTACTCGGGTGTTGACAAAAGAACGGAATTCGTAAGCTTGGCCTCTAAATCGCTGTCTGATAAAGGATTACTCAAACTGCCTCGGCCTTTTGCAACTTTGCATGACAATGTGCTGCCGTTGCTTAATGCGATCGAGATCGCCGCGCCTTCAACACTTATGCTTTCATCAACCTGAACATTGATTCGGTGCGCCAGCGCCATTATTGAAGGATCAACATAGGCTGATTCGTGAAACGAAGCCACGCTAGGTAGGCCACGTAAAAGCGTGACAGCAACAGTGTGCTGAACACTCAACCGAGCATCTGGCACTGACGACACAGTGGGCCTATCGGCGCGGTCTTTAAGTAACGGATGGCCGATGACCGTTATCGATACAACATGGTCGACTGAGCCGCCCAATTGGTCGCGCAGTTCTAGGCAGGCGTCAATCACAGGGTTTAAAACCACCCCGGTTGGATAGGGTTTCTGGGCTACGCGACGAATTTCCCAGTCAGCTCCCAGTTGATCCACAAGCGCCTGCGGGTGACCCTCATTGCACATGGCTTGAATGAACCCAAACTGACCCTCCAAAGCATTTGGTGATGCGGTGATACCGGCTGCCACAAACGTGGGGGCTAGTAAGCCATTGCGTGCCGCGTTACCCACACTGATTGCTTTGGCTGGCTTCGCTAAATTAGCGATGAGACCTGCGCCTTGGTTGGCCGCCAAGCCAATGATATCTTTGAGTTGCTGTTGATTGCGTTTTAAAAGCAGTGCGGCCGCCACTGCAGCGCCTACCGTGCCACAAGTAGCGGTTACGTGAAAGCCCCGTTTGTAAGAGTCTGGATGGGTGGCATTGCCAAGTCGGCACATGACTTCGAAAGACAGGATTAATGCTTCCAACATTTCCTGCCCACTAAATTGCAGACGATTACTTAAAGCCCACAGGACAGGAACGACAGGGGAAGAGGGATGAATAATGGTCGGCAAGTGGGTATCGTCGAAGTCAAGAACATTGCCCGAAATAGCATTCAAGAAGGCAGCATCTTGAGGCGACCAGCGGGTCGTGGTTCCTAGCGCTGTGCAGGCCCCTGGTTGACCGATCTCTTGTAAAGCTCGCTTGGCACTTTGCCAGATCGGACTCTCGATGCCAGAAAAAGCTGCTGCGAAGTAGCCAAGGATGGCTCGCTTGGCCTCATGCATCACATCATCAGGAAATCGATGTTGCGCCACTAGAAATCGAGTGAGCGTTTCTGTTAGATCAGTTGTAACCACACCTTACTCCAAAATGTCTTGCTCTCACTAAGTAACCACGACAAGATTCAAATGGTACTGCTAGAGAGTTCTCGTTGCTATACTCAAAAAAATAAAAATAAAACAGGAAGGTCAAAAAGGAGGCGATGGTTTGCGCAGAGCAGATGTCGTGGGTAGCTTATTTTTGCTAACTTTCAGCTTGTTGATGCTTTTGGTGGTGATTCCATCTGAGGTATCCGACGGGCAGTGGTATGGTCTGTCGCCCTATACCTACCCCAACGCGGTGTGTGGTGCTTTGGCTATTTTTTCTGTGTTGTTGCTAGGACAGGCCATTTTCAAAAAAGGTCATTACTCAACAGACCAAACTCAAATAATCAGTCCTTTTCAAGTGCTGATTTTTATTTTCCTCGTGTCCGTGATTACGTTCGGTGTCTGGTTAATTAGTGTGCTCGGCGTGTTGATCGGTGGCCCAATTTTGATATTGTCGATTGCGTTGATTATGGGTGAGAGGCGTCTATGGGTGCTGTTGTTGTCTAGTGTGTTGCCTGTATTGGTGATCTACGTCTTGGCGATTTATGTTCTAAAGACACCGCTACCATGATCGACTATTTTTTAGCAGCATTTGGTGATGTTTTTACCGTCAAGATGTTCGCCTATATTGCTTTGGGCGTGTCTATTGGATATCTTGTTGGCGCGCTGCCTGGTATGAATCGGGCAACTGCCATTGCCCTTTTGATTCCGTTCACCTTTGAAATGCCAGCCTTGATTGCAATCTCGTTTTTAATTGGGGTCAACAAAGGTGGTGCGGCCGGGTCGGCAGTCTCGGCTATTTTGATTAATGTACCGGGCGAGCCTTCTTCAGTCGTGACCACTATTGATGGCTACCCCATGACGCTTAAGGGTGAATCACAGAAAGCGCTCAAAGTGGCTCTGTACGCGTCGGTCATCGGCGATGTGCTCGCAACCATTGCACTGATTGTGCTGGCACTACCCCTTGCAAAGCTGGCCGTTGGGCTAGGTCCAATTGAAATCTCTTCGATTCTGATTTTTGCGATCACTTTCATTGCCGCTGTTTCCGGTCGTTCGTTTTACAAAGGCATCATTTCGGGTCTCTTTGGTTTGCTATTGGCCGCGATCGGGTTGGATCTTGAGACAGGCCTACCTAGATTGACCTTTGGGTTTATTGAGTTGTACGACGGTATTCCATTATTAGCGGTTGCAATCGGGACATTGGCCTTGTCAGAGGTACTGGTACAAATCGACAAAGCGTGGCGAGGGAATTACGCGCACAAAGTGAATCAAATCAAAGCGCCATCAGACGATGCCTCGCGGTTGTCGATGCGTGAGTTTGTCGGATTGTTACCGGCCATGCTGAAAGGCACGTTTGTTGGGATAGTCATTGGGATTTTGCCTGGTCTTGGCGCTACCTTGGCGTCTTTCTTGGGTTATGCATGGGTAAAAAAGGCATCCAAGCACCCAGAAGCCTTTGGTCAGGGGGCACCTGAGGGGGTTGCCGCGTCTGAGTCAGCCGATAACGCTTCGGTACCTGCCACGCTCGTACCTGTCTTTGCCATTGGGCTGCCCGGGAGTGTTGCAACTGCTCTACTGATGGGCGCCTTCATGATGCATGGCCTGACGCCTGGCCCATTTCTATTCCGTGACAACAACGAGTTGGTTTACGGGATTTTTTTAGGCATGATTGTGGCATCTTTTATGCTGCTACTGGTGGGTATTATTGGTCAACGATTCTTCTCACGCGTCATTTCTGTTGGCGACACGGTGATTCTGCCAATCATCGTTTTTCTTTGCTTTGTTGGTGCTTACCTCGAGGGCGGTGGGCTTTTCGGGGTGTACCTGATGATTGTTTTTGCCATTGTTGGTTACTTCATGAAGAAGTACGACTATTCATTTGTTACCTTTGTCGTGGGTTACGTGTTGGGTCCCATGACAGAGTTGTCGGTCAGGCAGGCATTGATTATTTCTGATGCAAATCCGGCAACGCTCATCAATCATCCTGTTGCCATCGTATTTCTGTTGCTGGCTATTTTCTCCGTTTGGCGGTTTAGTGCAGGTAACCGGCCCAAACTACCAAACTAGGCTTAAAGTGAACCGGGTGAATTTCCTTATCCATTGGATTACCATAGGGTAGTAATCTTTAAATGCTTGATGGACAAGAGTCCGTTTACAAAGCTATAAAAGACTCAGGGGTCCGAGTTGGTATCGGGTAACTCTACAACTAATAACAAACATAAGTGACAGGAGACAAATCATGAAAAAAGCACTTGGCTTTGCTTTAGCGACACTTGCGAGTTTCTCTTTATCAACGGCATACGCAGATAATTTTCCTTCTAAACCCATTACCGTTATTGTTGGATACGGGGCAGGTGGTGGTACCGATGCCGTTGTTAGGGCGCTGACTGAACCACTTGGGAAGATACTAAATACAACGATTTTGGTTCAAAACGTTTCTGGTGCAGGCGGTGGTGTTGCAGCCTCCCGTGTGGCTAGAAGCGACGCAGATGGTTACACGCTGCTCGCGACAACGTCTTCTACGTTTTCTCTGGAGCCCCAAGCCGCCAAAACTGCTTACAAGAATGATGATTTTCAGCACATTGCCACTATTGCTCAGTTTCAAGGGGCCATGTTTGCAAAATCTGATAAGCCTTATCAAACACTACCCGAGTTGGTTGCTATCGCAAAAAAAGAGAATCGACCAATCAAATACGCTTCCTTTTTCTTGGTTGATAAGTTGGTCATGAATTACATTGGTAAAATAGAAGGCGTTGAGATGATTCCTGTGCCCGTCAAAGGGGGCAACGGCGCTGTTCAAGCGGCTCTGTCTGGTGATGTTGATATTGCCTATTCAGGTGGTTCTTGGGCCCCGCACGTTCAAAGTGGGGCAGCAAAGGCGCTCTTTGCGACATCTTACGACCGCCTTTTGTTGGCCCCCAATCTTGTGTCTATGAAAGATTTGGGATACCCAATTGGTACCACAAGTTACCTGACGCTTTCAGCACCAAAAGGCACGCCTAAGGCCGTTGTGGATAAGTTAGCAGCTTCGGTCGAGCAAGCCATGGCAGTTGAGTTGGTTCAAAAAGCAGCCTCTAGCCGCTACATGGATGGCACTTTTTATGGTCCGGCTCAGACGACTCAAATTCTCAAAACTGAATCTGACTCGTTTGCCACCATGCTGAAAAGCCAATAGTCGACAAGTAACTTTAATAATCAAATACCTAGCTTAATCACCCCCTAAATTAAGCTGGGTGTTTGACATCTTTAATAGAGCCCTATAAAAGTCAGTGAGTGTTGCCGCTAAACCTCATTCACAAATTTACCCCACGATCTCTTTGTTGTGTTCGCCAAGCGCAGGCGTCCCTCGAGTTGATGTGCTGGGCCTGAAGGCGGGGTCAATCGGAACCGGTAAGGCAGTGACGGTTTGACCTTCGCTGTTGCTCACCGTCTGGTTAAAAACGCCTCGTGCGACAAAATGTGGATTGTCAATCGCGCTAGCAAGCGGCTTTATCTCGCTGACACAAACATCATGACCCTCAAAGATATTAAGCCAGTGCGCCAGCGTTTGGCTTTTGAGTTTGTTCGCAATGGTTTCGCGTACAGGCGCCATCACGGCTGAGTCTTTTAGTTCGGCTAGGTCAATTAAGGCCAGGAATGTGTGCCAGAACTTATCCTCGATAGGCGCTGTTGCCAGATACTTACCGTCAGACGTGCGGTAGATCTGATAACGCGCACTGCCGCCGGTGACAAGTTCACCGCCCTGTTTGGGCCATTGTTGTGCGGCCAAACCATTGCCTAATCCCCAATACATGAGTGTAAACAGATTATCGGCCATGGCAATGTCGAGGTGGCGAGCTTGTCCATCCAGGTCGCGCTGACGCAGCGCCAACAAAATGTTCATCACCGCCGGATAGGCCCCACCGGCCAAATCGGCAGTCAAGGTTGGTGGAATGGTTGGGTTGCCGTGATCATCACTGGTGAGGCTCAGCATGCCCGCCTCAGCCTGATAGTTCAAATCGTGGGCCGCTATTTGTGACAGGGGCCCATGTTGCCCGAAACCAGTGATCGAGCAATAGATGATTTTGGGATTGATTTTGCAGACGTCCTCAAATCCCAAGCCCAGTCGCGCCATGACACCCGGGCGAAACTGCTCTACGATCACATCTGCTTTTGCGATCAATTGCTTAATGGCAGCCAGGTCATTGGTCTCTTTTAAATGAGCTGTGATTGATTTTTTGCCACGATTAAGCAGCGCAAAATTCACACTATCGGATCCGATCCGAGGCTCGTATCCGCGCATGTCGTCGCCTGAACCAGGGCGTTCAATTTTGATGACATCAGCACCAGCCTCAGCCAACAAAAGCGTGCACATGGGCCCAGGCAAAAGGGTACTGAAATCAAGGACGCATACGCCGTCTAAAGGTTGCATGGTTTAGTTCTCTTCTGACTGTTGGCGCAGCCATGCGGTGCGTGCTCGTCGAGCGGGTGCATAAGCTTCTTGACCAAGCTGCTCGTATAAGGCTTGAGTCACCTCAAAATGTTCAGCCAGTCCGGTGCGGTTCAACAATTCGATGGGGCCTTCGGGATAGCCCAGTCCCATGCGCAGCGTTGCATCCATGTCTTTGGCGCTAGCCAGGCCATCATCAAGGCGACGCAGAGCCGCGTTGTAATAGGGCCTCAGTAATCGGTTGAGAATCCGGCCAGGCAAGTCTTGGCAAACGGCTACCACCAAGCCGGCGGCTTCTAAGCTCGATTTTGCTTGTGCCAGGGCCTCGTCAGTTGTCCAAGGCTTGCGCACCAACTCGACCAAATTGGTGGGATCAGCGCTGCCCAGTCGAAAGCGCGCAAAGCCAAGCACATTGCCTGGGCCGTTATCGTCACCAATGTGCAGACCCAGACACTCGTTGGATAGTTCAATCAAAACGAATGGTGCTAGGTCAAGACCGCTAGCCTGTTTGCGATAAGCATGTCCAGCCTCGGACCCTATAAAGATGACTGCCTTCGCCTGGCTGTCTGCTTGCGTCGTGAAAGCATGACTATTGGGGAAAGAGAAGCTTTCGCCTCGTTGAAAGATTCGATAAGTCATGGTCTTTCAAGCTCCAAAAATCTTGTTGTTTTCATAGGAATAAAATCCCTGACCGGATTTGCGTCCGAGCAGCCCCGCGCCGATCATGCGTTTGACCAATGGCGGGCAAGCCGCGCGCGGCTCATGCGTGAGACCGTCCATGGCTTCACATAACAGCCGTTGTGTATCCATACCCACCATGTCCAGAAGCTCTAATGGACCAAGTGGATAGCCCAGCGCGGTTTTAACGGCAAGATCAATGTCAGCTGGCGTGGCAACGCCTTGATCGACCATGTTGATCACATCGTTATGCCAAGGGATGAGGAAGTAATTCAAGATAAAACCAGGCGTGTCTTGGGTTCGGACGGGTTGCTGCCCTAAGGCCAAACAAAGTTGCCAAGCGCGATCAAAGGACTCGGCAGAGGTTTTCATGCCAGCGGACATTTCAACGAGTTTCATCAGTTGCGCGGGAAGGCAAAAGTGCATGCCCACAAATCGATCATCGCGACCACTGCCACCGGCGATTTCAGTAATAGCAATGGTTGACGTATTGGACGCAAAAATGGTGTGTGACGGACATACCTTGTCAAGCTGAGAAAAGATATCGTGCTTGACTTTGATGTCTTCAAAGACGGCTTCGATGATCAAATCGCAATCGGCCAAGTCTGCCAGTTCAGTGGTCGAAAACATTTGTGCCATGATCTCAATGTCTTTGCCGGCGGCGAGTTTGCCACGCGCCACAGACTTCTCTAAAAACGCTTTTGCTTGAGCCTTGGCTTGTGCCAGGGCCTGTTCGCGGGTGTCGAAGAGTCGAGTTTTAAAACCGGCACGAGCTGCCACGATGGCAATGCCCGTGCCCATGGTTCCACAGCCCACCACACCAATCGTTTTGATATCGCTCATCTCTTTTCCTTGCGTAAAAAGCTGCGACCAATCAATTGCCGGTGAATTTGATTGGTCCCTTCCCAGATTTGGGTGATTTTGGCATCACGCATTAAGCGTTCTACCCGGTAATCCTTGCAATAGCCGTAGCCACCGAGGCTTTGAACCGCGTCGGTCGTGACCTGCATGGCGATGTCTGTGGCCTTAAGTTTAAGGATCGACGCTTCAATGCCGATGTCAAAGTCTCCTTTATCGACACGATCAGCGATATGCCACATCCAAGACTCGCACATCACCAGTTCGGCGGCGAGATCTGCGGTCTGAAACTGTAGGCCTTGAAACTCAAGTAAGCGCTTCTGAAATTGGCGCCTTTCGTTCATGTAGTCAACCGAATCATTGAAAGCAGCACGAGCGATGCCAAGGGCGTGTGCAGCGACACTGGGTCTTGAGCGATTCAGTGACGTGAGAAGCACATCCAGCCCTGCGCCAGCACCCACCAGAAGGTTCGTTTTTGGGATCAAGCACTGATCAAAAGACAAAGACGCCGTGCTCGCAGCGCGGTGTCCCATTTTGTCCTCTACCCCAGTAACACTAAGACCAGGTGTGCCTTTTTCTAAAATAACCGCGGTGATGGCTTTCTTGGGATCGTCAATACCAGCCCATTTTCCAAACAGCAAATAAAGATCCGCCACATCACCATTGGAAATAAAGATCTTGCTGCCATTGATCTCGATCTGATCACCGCGATCAGTAAAGGTGGTTTTCATGCCGGTGGCATCTGAGCCTGCACTCGGCTCGGTGATGACCAAAGAGCCAATGCCCCCTTCTGCAATGCGCGGTAACAGTCGCTTTTTTTGCTCGGCGTTGCCAAACTCGATCAACGGTTTCATGCCGTGGAAATTGGTGGCCCAAATAATGCCGGTTGAGGCGCAGGCTTCGCTGATTTCTCTCACGCAGGCCAAGTAGCAGGCGTACGATAAAGGCGCCCCGCCATACTCTTCGGGCACAAACATGGCGTTTAAACCCAAGGCATTGATGTCGCGCACATTGTCCCAAGGAAACTCCCCGGTTCGGTCGTAAGCGGCCGCTCTGGGGGCAATTTTCTGTTGGCAAAGCTGTTTGACCGAGTCAATGATCATCTGTTCTTCCTCGCACCAACGCCGAGATTGATCCAGTGTTTCTAAAACGTTAGGCATCTTTGTCTTTCCTTAGTCAGTCAGGCTTTGTGCGCCGTCTATGTAGATCGTTTCACCCGTCATGAAGGCTGAATTAAGCGCAAACAAATGAGCCACCAGCTGTCCAATTTCTTGTGGTTGTCCCGGTGCCCCACGCGGGATTCGTTTGGCCAGAAAAGCGCCAAGCGGTCCTTGTTCGATCGCATCACGGTTTAGGTCGGTCACGATGTATCCCGGTGCGATATTCAAAACCCGAATGTTCTTTTGAGCCCATTCTACGGCCAGACATCGAGTGATAGCGCCAACGGCTGCCTTGGAAGCGCAGTAGGCGAGATTGTGTTTGATGCCCAGCCGGTCGTAAAACGATCCCATGTTGATGATCAGTCCATGGCCGGCCTTAACCATCCAAGGGTAAGCCACCTGGCAGCCCTGCAAAACAGCAAGTGCGTTGACGTCCATCATTTGACGAAAGGCGTCAGCCGCTAGATCCTCTGATGGCCCGCTGATGTGGATGCCAGCGTTATTGACGATACCGCTAATGTCATGATGGGTGATTTCAGCGACTTTTTGCATCGCAGCGCTAATTGCATCTCGATCGGTCACGTCACAGGCTAGCGCAATAAAACGCTGTTTGAGCGATTCATCGGCGTCTGACGGACAGGGGTTTTGTCCTGAACGGGACAAACAACCAACCGTGATACCCGTTTCAGCCAGCGCTATTGCAACCGCCGCACCAATGCCGCGACTCGCTCCCGTCACAATCACACAGTGGTGTTTCATGGCTTATTCATCCTTGAGATTCATTTGTCTTGAAATTGAGCGGGTCTTTTTTCAGTGAAGGCCAACATGCCCTCACGCGCATCGGTTGTTTGGTAGGCTAGCGTCGAGAGGTCGCGTTCGATGTCTAGTCCCCGTTCAAGCGACGTTTGCATGCCACGTTGGACGGCCTGTCGCGCAAAAAAAGTCGCCAGGTTACTGTGCTGAACAATTGGCGCCAGAAACTCGCACCCAGCTTCTTCAGGAGACTCGGTATCCACAAGACGGTTGATCAAGCCCAAGCGTAGGGCCTCTTCAGCAGCGACGGTGCGACCTGACAGGATCATGTCGAGCGCATGGCCTTCGCCGATCAAACGGGGTAGCCGCTGTGTGCCACCATAGCCAGGAATCAATCCAAGTTTGACTTCAGGCAAACCCATCTTGGCACGCGTCGTGGCCACGCGAAAGGTACACGCTAAGGCCAGCTCCAAACCGCCACCGAAGGCATACCCTTGAATCACGGCTACAGAAGGTATTTTCAGTTCATTCAGTGCTCGAAACACCTGCTGCCCGAGCGCGGCGCCTTCAAGTTGCTGCATCAACGCGCGATCCATCAATTCGGGTATGTCTGCGCCAGCGCAGAAGGCTTTGTCGCCAGCGCCAACGACCACCAAACCACGCGCCTCAGATTGACTGATGTCGGTGATGGCCTGACCGAACTGTTGCAGGATCTCAAAACTCAACGCATTCAGGACCTGGGGTCTATTCAAACTTAATACAGCGATTTTGTCTGAACGCAATTGCCATTGAATCGTCATGACTGAATTTCCTTGTTTTGAGGTGCTTTCCATCGTGTCGAGGCCGGTGTTATTTGTCCGGTCTGTGCCATGGTCTTCAGTTCGCGTTTGAGAATCTTTCCGCTGGCAGTCAGGGGGAATGCGTCCAATTGGATGAAGTACTCAGGCATATCGTATTTAGACAAGCCCATGTTGTGTAGGTGTGCGAGAACTTCCAAGGCATCAAGGCGCGCGGTTGACCGCGAAATAACCCCGAGACAGACGCGCTCACCGAGCCGTTCATCGGCAATCGAAAATGCCGCGGCTTTGGCGATGTCGGGATGGCGGTGTGCCAAGTCCTCAATATGGGCCGGATGGATATTGTGGCCACCCCGAATAATCAGGTCTTTCTTACGCCCGACGATTGCTAAGCAGCCATGTTCGTCAAATCGGCCAAGATCACCACTTAAGAACCAACCGCTGGCATTAAAGGAATCCTCTGAGGCACGTTGATCGTCGTAATAACCGAGCATCAACAAGGCCCCACGGCTGGCAATTTCACCAACCTCACCGGCCGGCACTTCCAGATCTGGGTTTTCTGGGTGGAATAGCCTAACTTCGTAGCCTTTGCATGCGCGACCACAGGTGGCTACCGTAACAGTGGTCGAGTCGCTGGGATGGGTGCTTTGATGTGAGCCGTTTTCGGTCATGCCGTAGACATTTTGCGGTCGTATACCCAGCTTCACGAAGGTTTCAGCGACATCACGCGGGATAGGGGAGCCTGCCATGTAAAAACAATTGACTTGGCCTAACTGACCCAATTGACGGGCTCGCAAGTCATCTAGGATATCCATCGCGTGGGTGGGTACCCCCATCACGTAAGTGGCACCAGTTTCGATAATCCAGTCCAGTGGTTTTTTGCCAGACGCTGCGTTTGGCACCACCAACTCCATACCCGCCACTAACCACTGCTCAACGGCCACTGTCGCAATGTGGTGACTTAAGGGGCTCATGGACAACAGAACGGTGTTTTCATTGTGTTTCCAATCGCTAACGAGTGCACGACCATTGGCCAACAGCGTGTTATCGCTGTGCATAACGCCCTTGGGCAAGCCTGTCGTGCCCGAAGTAAAAGCGAGGTAAACAATTTTGTCAGGATTTAAGTCAACGGGCGGCATAACCACCGTGCTTTCATGGTGTGTCGGATAGGGAATCGAGCCGGCCGGTACGTCCAGAGGATCAGCCCCAGGGCTGTTTAATGTGTATACCTGCTTCAGTGTGGGTATCTCACTGAGCAGTTCATAAAGGGCGGTGGATTGGGCGTCGGCGCCGTAGTTGGGGGTAGTGAAGAGCGCTTTGCAGCGAATCCGATTGAGCAGTGTCACAATTTCACCGGCCGTGTAACTCTGGTGCAATGATGGGCAGCAAACATAACCGTTGCGTGAGCACGCTAAAAAAACAATGACGCATTCAATCCGGTTGGGCAGCCAAATGGCGACTCGATCGCCGCGAACCAAGCCGGCGCGGTGCAGGCTTGCCGCCACACGGTCAACCTGAGCGAGAACCTCAGCCCAAGCCAGACGTGAATATGGATCACGCAAGGCAACACAGCTCGGGCGGTTGTTGGCATGTTGGCTCAGAAGCGTGTAGAGCGTGTCTTGTTGCCAAGTCCCGTCTAGGTAGTAGGCCCGGGCCTGTTGCGGGTCATGTAATGTCAGCATCATGAGATTTGGCTCCTTGCTTTAATGACCAAATCGATCAGCGTTGGGCTTGCGTCGCTGTGCGAAGGATTCAGCCATTTCATCGTGCTCTTCAGACTCTAAGTAGCCGCGTAACAACAAGTCATGGGCCATGCGTGACAAACCACTAACCCCACCATGGCGGGCATTGAACGCGCCCTTGATTGAGGCAAGCGCAAAGGCGCCTCGGTCAGCGACTTCAAGTGCCATTTCGTGAGCGGCATCGCGCAGCTCGGCAGCCGGTACGACCCGATTGATAAGCCCGATGCGTAGCGCCTCTTCAGGTGAAATTTTTGGGTTGCAGTACCACATTTCCTTGGCTTTTTTCTTGCCAACGAGGTCCTCTAAATACCAAGTGCCATAACCGGCGTCAAAGCTACCGACCATCGGACCAACTTGTCTGAACATGGCCTTATCGGAGGCAATGGTTAAATCACAGACCATTTGCAGGACATTCCCTCCGCCGACAGCGTAGCCATTAACGGCGGCGATCACCGGCTTTTGCAGGCGGTCAATGCTTTCATACATTTCGAGTGTGGGTAAAACGCCAGCGTAAAGTTGTGTCTCGGGCATGCCATCTTTGCGACCACCAAGGCAGAAGAACCGATCGCCAGCGCCGGTTAGGATGATGACACGCGTGCGGGTCTCTCGCCTAATCTCGTTGATGCAATCACGTATCTCGTGGCACATGGTTTCGGTAAACATGTTGCCGTCATCTGGACGATTCATTGTGATGGTACCGATTGGACCGTCCTCTTGGTAGAGAATCTCTTTAAATGTCATGCCATGTCTCCAAATGATTAAATGGTTCCAGCGTCTTTGAGTTTTTGTATGTCAGCGTCAGTCATGCCAAGCCAGTTTTGCAAGATATCGTCAGTGTCTTGGCCCAGAATGGGCGGTGATTTACGAAGCACATCGGTACACCCGCCCATGCGAATGCCCAAGCCAACCTGCGGCAAAGGACCGGCTGGGCCCTCAGTCTGGAAAAAGAAACCCTGCTCCAGTAAATCAGCATCTTGCGTGATTTCATCGACCCGATTGATTGGACCCGCAGGGATACGGTTCTCGGCGAACAGCTCAAGCCAATGTGATCGACCTTTGGTGGCTAGTATGCGGGATATTTTTTCGACGATCTGGGTTCGATGTTTGCGCCGAGCGGTGTTGTCTTTGTAATCGGGTTGTTGTCCGAACTGAGGTTCTTCAACCACCTGCCAGAAGCGATGCCAAATGGCGTCGTTGCCAAGTCCCAGTGAAATCGGGGCGTCGGCCGTGTCAAAGACTTGATAGATTGCGATAACCGAGTCTTTGCCGCCGGAGCGGCGTGGTACCTCTGATGAGCCAAGGTAAGACATGATGCGAGGACCACAAAAACGCGACATGCTGGCAATCATTGACACATCTATTGAGGTGCCTTGACCGGTCTGCGCGCGGTGCATAAGGGCTGCCATGATACTGAGCGCTAAGTCGTAACCAGCAAGCAAATCGGCTGCTGGGGTACCCACTTTTTGCGCAGGCGTGTTCATTTCGCCAGTCAAGTCCATGATGCCCGAATAACCCTCAGCGATTAAGTCATAACAAGGAAAGTCACGACGCGCGCTTTCTAAACCAAAACCGGTTAAAGAAGCGTGTATCAATTTGGGAAGTTGTTTCTTCAGTGTCGCATACGAGAGGCCCAACTTGTTTTGAACGCGTGGGGTCATGTTCACAACGAGCACGTCGGCTTTCTCAAGAAGACTGAGCAGCAGTTGTCGGCCTGGTTCTGAGGCGATGTCCAAAGTCATGCTGTGTTTGTTGCGGTTCATGCTCATGAACCAGAGCGATTCGCCATTCAAGAAGGGAGGGCCCCAAGCCCTTGCGTCATCACCGCCATCACGTTTTTCGACTTTGATGACGGTTGCACCAAAGTCAGCTAGTAATTGGGTTGCGCAGGGGCCCGCGACAGAGGTTGTCAGATCGAGTATGTTGACACCCTGCAAGTGGGAGAAACCGGCACCGGGCTTTTGTTGGGGAAGGGCTTCAAATGGCAGCATGGCATCGTCAAAACAAGGGTTGATGAACACGGTATTACAACGTTATGCAAGTATTGTGCCAATAAGAAAAGCAACTTCCAAGGGCGATGGTCAGTAAAAATGATTAATTGACATCCTGTCGAGGACACTTTACAAGCACGCTTCTCTAAGTGTTTTCACGGGGAGAATAAACGGTTTCTTTCGGGCATGTTGCCTTTGAAAAATGGCAATTTTTTAGGTCGCGATAAGGGTACATACTGCCACGGCCTTTGAGCGTCCCAAGCACGAGCTTTTTCTTCTGGCTTAAACGGTTCTGCCGCCATCGACCACAAGTTCCAGACCGGTCAAGAAGTTTGCGCTGTCTTCGGCAAGAAATAGAGCGACATTGGCGATGTCGGCGGGTTGGCTTAAGCGCCCCATTGGAATGGTAGCGATGAATTTTGCTCTGTTTTCTGGGGTGTCGGGTATGCCCATAAAGTCACCAAGCATGCCCGTGTCACCCATGACGGGACAAATAACGTTGACACGAATGTTGTCGGGTGCAAACTCAAGGGCCAGAGACTTCGACATGAGATTGGCAGCGCCTTTGGAGGCGTTATACCAAGTCAGGCCCGGTCTCGGACGAATGCCAGCAGTTGAGCCCACATTAATAATGCAACCCGATCGGCGCTCGCGCATCAATGGCGCAATCGCCATCACCATGTGATAAATCGCTTTGACATTCACATCAAACACCCGATCAAATGTGGCCTCATCCACATTGAGTAAAGGCTGATTTTTGTGTGTGTAGCCGGCGTTATTCACGACAATGTCGAGCTGACCAAAGTTAGAAAGGGTTTGGGCAATCAGATGATCAACATCTGCTCGTTTACTGACATCGCATCGAACGGCAAGTGCGGCCGCTCCGATGGCCTTAGCCACTGCTTGGGCGCCCGCTTCATTTAAATCTGCCAGTACAACCTTGGCGCCTTCTTGCGCGTACACCCTTGCGATTTCGGCACCAAAACCACTCGCTGCACCCGTAACGATGGCAACCTTTCCTTTTAGTCTCATGTCTTATCTCCATTGTTTATGACGCCATTCAATACCATCGACTCACATGACCGTCTATTCCTCTGCCTTGGTCATGAGTCCTTGATGGTTGGTAACAACAGGACTATTTTTGAAGGTACGACAGCAAGGTTGGTGACGGCAATAAAAATGGTGTGTCTTCTTTGATAGTAGCGTCAAGCTCAACCAATGTCACATGGTTAAATCAGTTGGTTTGTGCCAGGCATCGGTGGCGCGCACAACTGTAAAACAACAGTCATTTGAGTCGCCATGTGCCCTAGGGTTTTCCCGTCGTTACATTTGGTTCATCGGTGCTTTACAGTAAAAGTGAGATAACTCAAAACTAACTATCAACAGCTGTTTGTCTCAATTTGGAGCAATATTTCAAGGGGCTGGTCCCAATGGCACGGCAACAATCAGATCAGTGAGTCGGGGCTATTTTTAGGGTTTTATAGAGCACGTTCTAGCGGCAATGGGTGTGACGTTGTCATTGATTGGCGAGTAGTCCGGGCAGCGGTCATGCACATCAATTTTAAAAAACCACAAAGGAGAGAGACATGAAAAAACGCTCACAGGCAGTGGCTTCACAGCAAAGACGACAGGTCATCAAGGGATCGGTCGCAGCCCTTGGCTTGGCATCAATTGGGCTACCCAGCATTTCTTTGGCGCAAAACAAGCCCATTAGAATTGGTATGCCAACGATTCTGTCCGGTCGAGTGGCGATGCTCGGCGAGTCTTCGCGAAATGCCGCCATCATGGGTGTCGAAGCGTTTAACGCCGCTGGTGGTCTAAACGGTCGCATGGTTGAATTGGTCATTCGTGACTCAAAGGGTCGTCCTGATGAAGCCGCGCGTGTGACCCGCGAACTGGTTAACAGTGATGGCTGTGACATGATCCTCGATGCTGAAGCATCGTCTGGAGCTTTTGCAGTGCACGAAGTGGCGCGCGATTTGGGCTTTTTGGTGATTCACACCTGTTCGGAGACATCGTCTTTAACAGCCGATCCAAAAATGCGTATCCCAAATGGTTTTCGTGCCGCGCGCCAAGGCGTGCACGACGCCATTGTGGGTGGTGAATACGCCGGCGGAGTCGCCAAAGAGAAGGGTCTTAATCGTTGGATGAGTATTTCCCCCGATTATTCTTATGGCCTTGACACAACGGCTGAATTCTTTGAGTACCTCAAGTATTTCAACAAAGATGTTGAGGTCGTGAATTCAGTTTGGCCCAAGCTCTTCCAGGCCGACTACAGCGAACCAATTACCAGATTGTTGCAAGGTAAACCACAGGCAATCTATTCATGCCTTTGGGGCGGCGACCTGACTTCATTTATTGATCAGGCCAGCATTTACGGTTTGATGAAAGATCGGCAATTTTTTGGTGTCAACATGGCCGACTATGCGGTACTGACTGCCATCAAAGCCGTGCCACCCAACATTCATTCCGGCAACCGATATTTGAAGTCAATCCCCAAAACGGCGCAAAACGCGGCTTGGTGCGATGCCTACGTGGCAAAGTTCAAGACCATGCCACTGAATTGGTCTTGGGAGAATGCGGTGGGTATTGATTTCATGCTCGCTGCAATCAAGCAGGCCAACGGCACTGACACGGCGAAGATGTCTGAGGCATTGAAGGGCATGACGATTAAGTCGCCTTTCGGTACGGATGGCACCATCACGATGCGGGCATCAGATCACACCATCATTGATTACGCCATTGCTTGGGGTGACTTGACGACCAAAGAGCCTTACATGGCCAAACCAAATCTGGGTAACTGGAAGACTGTTCTCGAACTCGAGAAACTTTGGATGAAATCCAAAGGCTTCATCTCTTAAGCACATCGTTATTGAACGAAGTGGCTGGGTGGTTGATTGACCACCCAGCATCGCCCATCGACGTTGACCCCCGGAGATCATCTTGGACTCAGAAGCCCTTCTAGATTGCGTGACATCATTGTCTTGCATTGTCACGCAAACCAGCACCGGCCTAATTGTTGGCTCGTTGCTGTTCTTAGTGGCCACAGGCTTAACACTGATCTTCGGTGTGTTGGGTATTGTGAATTTTGCGCACGGCTCGCTGTATATGCTGGGCGCTTACATTGCGCTGAGTGCTTTTCGGATAACGGACAGCTTTATCTTAGCGGCGGTTGCAGGTGCGTTGGGGGTAGGGCTATTTAGTCTTTTCTTTGAACGGTTTTTCATGCGACGGGTCTACGGTGCTGACGTGCTCATGCAATTGTTGGTCTGCTACGCATTTATCTTGATTCTTGATGATGCCGTCAAAATCATTTGGGGCTCAGAATTCCAATCGATGGGTATGCCGGCGTATTTTCAAGAGCCCCCTGTTTTTATCGCTGGTGGGGTTATTCCTGTTTTTTATATCTATTTAATCGGGATATCGGCTTCTATAGGCATCGGACTTTGGTTACTGCTGAGTAAAACCAAGATCGGTAAGATTGTGCGCGCTGCGGCAGTCAATCCATCCATGACGTCAGCCCTTGGGCTGAACACCAGTTTGATTTTTGCCGGTGTCTTTGCCTTCGGTGGTGCCTTGGCTGGTCTTGCAGGAGCCTTAGCAGCGCCGGTGCGATCCATGTCACCAGGCATGGGATTTTCCATCTTGATCGAATCATTCATTGTGACCGTCATTGGCGGCATGGGTTCTGTCAGTGGTGCCTTGGTAGGTGCACTGCTCATCGGTCTGATCCGGTCCTTTGGCTCCATTGGATTTCCATACTTTATCGAAGGCATTATGTTCATCGCGATGGCAATCATCTTAGTGGTTAAGCCAAGTGGCTTGATGGGTAAGGAGACGCGCTGATGATTGCAGGTTCATTTTCCCGCGAAGCCCTGATTGCTGCGATTGTTCTTGCAGTCCTCATACTGATCCCGATTTTTTCGGATTCTTCTGCCGCCGTTGATTTTGGTATTCGATTGGCTGCCTTTGCTGTGTTTGCGACGTCATTGAACATGCTCGTTGGGTTTGGTGGCATGGTCTCTTTTGGTCACGCACTCTATTTCGGTGCAGGCGCCTATTCGTTTGGCTTGATCATGCAGCATTTTCAGCTGCCCATCCCACTAGCCTTTGTGTTGGCCGTATGCTTTTGTGCAACGGTCGCCGCTGTGGTGGGTGCCATTTGTGTCAGGTTAAAAGAGATTTACTTCGCTTTCTTGACACTGGCTTTTCAAATGCTATTTCACAGCATCATTATTTCTTGGACGTCGCTCACGGGGGGTGACCAAGGCCTGATGGGCGGTTTACCACGTCCGCCGTTTTTGGGCCTAGACCTGGTGAATCCAACGGATCTGTATTGGTTTGCGGTGGTCGTGGGTGTGGGTTCACTATTGGCCATGCGATACATCTTACAGTCGCCGTTTGGATACACCTTACGCATGGTTCGTGACAATCCAGATCGTGCCAAGTTCTTAGGCGTTAACGTTTGGCGCGTCAAACTTTTGGCCTTCGTGTTGGCTGGTGGGTTTGCTGGCGTTGGTGGCATCATCATGGCTTTACTGGTGTCAGGCGCGTTTCCTGAGTTCACGTATTGGACGATGTCGGGCGAGGCCGTGTTCATGGTTTTGATGGGCGGTGTAAACACCTTCATTGGCCCGGTTTTGGGTGCCGCCTTGTTGCTGGGTTTCAACGACGTTATCACTCGGGTGACTGAGCACCATGGCTTGGCGTTGGGCGCCATTATTTTGTTGTTTGCGCTGGTTTTCAAGCATGGCATCACCGACTTTATTGTTCAAGGTTGGCAGCGAATCACTGGAAAAAAGGTGCAATCATGAGCGGTGGTCAAGTAATGGTGGTGACCGGTGGTGCGAGCGGTATCGGTTTGGCTGTTGTTAAGAAACTGCATAGTCAAGGGCATAAGGTTATTAGCTTAGATTTGCCAGGTAAAACCAATGAGCCGCTGTTCGAGACCCTCGGCATACAAACCCTGTCAATCGATGTCACTGACGAGATATCGGTGCGCGCGGCGCATGCGGCCATCATTAACGAACATGGTGCTGTCGACGGTTTGGTCAATAGTGCGGGTGTGATTCAAAAGCGAGAGTCGCCAGACAAATTGGCCATGAAAGACTGGGATTTTGTGGTTGATACCAACATGCGTGGTACCTATCTGTGCTGTGCCGTATTTGGCACACACATGGTTGAAAAAAAGAGTGGCGCCATCGTTAATATTGCATCCGTCACGTCAACCAGTGGTGTGCCATTGCACGCGTATGCGCCGGCCAAAGCCGGCGTTCTTTCTATTACGCGGTGTTTGGCCGGTGAGTGGGGACACGCGGGTGTTCGAGTCAACGCCGTCGCACCAGGCTATACCGAGACGCCCGCCTTACAAATCGCTATCGATCGTGGGGATCGCGACCGCACGCAGCTGGTTAAACAGGCCGCGTTGGGGCGCATGGTTCAAACCGATGAAGTCGCTTGTGGCATCGCCTTTTTACTATCGGATCAAGCCACGGCGATTACTGGTATCAGCCTGCCTATTGATTGTGGTTGGCTAGCTAGCGTCGGATGGGAAACATACAGTGGCTTGCCGCATACCAAGCAGGGGACGTCGTCATGCTGAAGGTTGAAAACCTATACAAATCATTTGGTGGGGTCACGGCCACGAGCGACGTCTCAATCAATTTCCCGACCGAATCCCTCAGTGCTGTTATTGGCCCAAACGGTGCGGGCAAGACGACATTCTTTAACCTGATATCAGGCGCATTGCAGCCCGATTCAGGGCACATTTTGCTCGATGGCCAAGACATCGTTGGCAAATCAAGCGCTGAGATCGTGCATATGGGCATCGGCCGTGCCTTTCAGGTGGCGAAGCTTTTTAAAAGTTTGACAGTCGAGCAATCACTGCGAGGGGCCCTGCTTTCGCCGCTGGGTAAATCGGCAAGCCTGTCTGGTCAGTTCCCCTTACCAAGTACGCGTGACCGTGCCTACGAGGTGATGGATCAATTGGGTTTAACCTCTAAGGCCAACGTGGTCAGTGGTGTCCTCTCGCACGGTGATCAAAAGTTACTGGACATGGCGCTGGCCTTGGTGCTTGCACCCAAAGTACTTCTGCTTGACGAACCGGTGGCGGGTATGGGTCCTGAAGAGCGCGAACAGATGATGGATACTGTCCATAAGCTGTGGAAAAAAGGTGGCCTGACGATTGTTTTGATAGAGCATGATATGGATATCGTTTTTAAAGTTTCACAAAATATTCATGTGTTGTCCTACGGTAAGGTGCTGGCCGAGGGCACGCCGGAGCAAATCCGTAACAATCCACAGGTCATTGAGGCTTATCTGGGATCGGCCAAAAAGGATGCAGCATGAGTGAGACGATACTGACGGTTGAAAACATCAATGTTTTTTATGGTTCCAGTCAGGCACTGTTTGGCGCGTCCTTAAGTGTGCCAGCGGGTGAGACACTGGCACTGTTGGGCCGTAACGGCGCCGGTAAAAGCACCACCATGAAAGCCATTGCGGGTGTGATTCCAACCCGCGATGGCAAAGTGAGTTTGATGGGAAAAAATATCACAGGTGTCCCGGCTTTCAAAATTGCGCGCAGTGGCATCGGTTACGTGCCAGAAGACCGACAAATTTTTCCAACGCTCAGCGTGCAAGACAACCTCATCATTGCCCACAAACTCGGTCCCAACGGTGAAGACCTTTGGCCCATTGAACGGGTTTATGACATGTTGCCACTTTTAGCACCACTGAAAGATCGCATGGGCGGGCAATTGTCTGGTGGGGAACAGCAAATGTTGACAGTCGGACGTTCACTCATGGGTAACCCATCCGTTTTACTGCTAGACGAACCCAGTGAGGGTTTGGCGCCCATCATGGTTGAGAAAATAGGTACGCTAATTGAAACGCTTAAGTCGCTCGGAAACACGATTGTGCTGGCCGAACAAAACTTACACTTCTGTCTGGGTTTGGCTGACCGAGCGGTTGTGATCGACAAAGGTGTCGATGTTTTTCATGGAACGATTGCTGAACTGAACGCTGATGACGATGTCAAGCAGCGTTATCTTTCAGTCTAATGTTTCGCCACCTTAGATACTTGCCACCAATCTCTATCGTCAGTCAAGAGAAACGCATGCCGCGGTAACCATCAGCGGCAACGTCATTGCAAATTGAACGATAGTGACTCAAGCCGCCCGCATAAGGCATGAAGACCCGTGGTTTGCCGGGAACATTGGCACCCAGATACCAAGAGTGTTTGACCTGTGGCAACAGCGTCGCGTTAGCGGCCCGGTCAACCTCTTGTTGCCATTGATCACAAGCCTGATCAGAGGTTTGTACGGTTTGAAGTTGATGCGCGCGCATGTGTTCGATGCAATCGGTAATCCATTCGACGTGCTGTTCAATGGCTGGCGGCAGATTACATAGCACCGAAGGGCTGCCCGGTCCGGTGATGGTGAAAAGATTGGGATAACCCGAGATTTGTAAACCGAGGTAAGTACGAGGGCCAGCGTGCCAATCGTCTTTGAGTTTGCGACCACCCAAGCCTTCGATATTGAGCTTCAGCAGTGAACCTGTCATCGCGTCAAATCCTGTTGCAAACACAATGATGTCCAGTGGATAGACTTTTTCAGTGGTTTTGATACCCGCGGGAACAATTTCTTGCATCGGTGCATCGCGCAGGCTCACCAACGACACGTTGTCTCGGTTAAAAGTGTCGAAGTAGTTTGAGTCAATGGGGGGACGCTTGGCGGCAAAGGGGTGATCAATATCCGCCAGAATCTCTGCCTTAACAGGATCTTTGATCAGTTTTCGTATCTTTTTCTGAATGAATTCAGCCGCTGTCTTGTTGGCATCATTGCTTACCAGTAGGTCTTCGAATGTTGCCCTGAATTGCAGCCCACCTTTTTGCCAAGCCGCTTCATAGATCTGTTCGATCTCATCGGCGGGTGTTTCAACGGCCTTGCGCTTTTCAATGTGAAACGGGTGTCCGTTACCATTGGTGGTCATGATTTCGTAGATTTCATCAGCGTGGGCTTTGGCGTATTGCTTAAAATCTTCAGTCAGCGGCGCGTTGTTAGCCGGTAAGCTGTAATTGGCCGTGCGTTGAAATACAGTGACATGATCAGCTTCATTGGCAATCATGGGGATGGCTTGAATGCCGGTCGATCCAGTCCCAATAACGCCAACATGTTTGCCTTTGAAGTCCACACCTTCATGCGGCCAAGCACCGGTGTGAAACCATTGACCCGCAAAGCGATCAAGTCCTGGGGTATTGGGAACGTTAGCCGAAGACAGGCAACCCACAGCGGTAATTAGGAACTGGGCGCGCAGTGTTTCACCGCCTTCAGTTTGAACGACCCATTGATTGTTTGCTTCATCAAAATTTGCAGAGTTGACGCGGGTGTCAAAAGAGATGTCGCGTCGTAAATCAAACTTGTCAGCAACATGATTGAGGTAGCGGAGGATTTCAGGCTGTTGTGGATAGCGCTCTGACCATTCCCACTCTTGGACCAACTCTTTTGAGAAGTAGTACATGTAAGAGTGGCTCTCTGAGTCGCAGCGCGCTCCCGGGTAGCGATTCCAATACCAAGTGCCGCCAACACCGGAGCCCGCCTCGAGGACTCGCGTGCGCAGCCCGAGTTTGTCGCGCAGGCTGATCAATTGGTACATCCCGGCGAATCCAGCGCCAATAACAATGGCGTCAAGCGTATTTGTATTCTGCATGGTTGTCTGACGATTCCAAGGTTAAAGTATGTGTGTCAGGTGATTTTTTTATTTTTATGAAGGGCGGTATGGCTTTGAACGTAAAAATGTTGCTTAGCAATCTTAAGTTTATCGTTTAATGGTTTATCGTTTAATGGTTTACTTTTAATGCGAACCTGTGTCAACGGGCGAAGCTTGACGAACAGTTGTGCTCATGGCGCTATACCGTGATCATTAACAATCTTTGATGAATCAGCCCATGTAGACGCCACCGTTCACATCAAGCGTGGCGCCCGCCATGTAATCAGAGCCATTACTGAGTAAAAAGGCGATCGGCAAGGCAATTTCGTTGACTTCGGCCATTCGTCCCATTGGGATATGACTGAGCTCAAAGGGTTGGCCATCGGTCATGGCAGTGTTGGTTGCACCAGGGCAGATGGCATTGATTTGAACGCCCGCTGGTGCCCCTTTTCTGGCCAACCATTTCACCATGGCACTGACGCCACCCTTGGCCGCTATGTAGTGCGGGCTTGCCCGCAAGCCGCCACTGCGCGCGGCCACTGAACTAACAATAACAATTTTGCCGGAGCCGCGTTGAATCATGCCAGGCAGGACCGCACGCGTGAGATGGACCACGCTTTTGACATTGATGTCTATGACCGTGTCGAACACCGCATCCCAATTGTCGTCGTTCCAATTATCCCAAGGACAAAACCCGGCATTGACCACGACCCCGTCGGGGGTTCCGACCTCTTGAATCAAACGTTCGGTTGCTTCGCGGTCACGAACATCAAAGGCAACGGTATGGCACTGTGCACCGGATGATTTAAGCGCTGCAGCCAATTCGGTTGGTTCATCGCGATCAGCCAATATCAGTTTGGCTCCCAATGCTGCACAAACGCGGGCTGTTTGGCTACCGATGCCACCACCGGCGCCGGTGATTAAGATTGTTTTGTTGGCTAGTGAGAAAGGATTCGGCGCCATATTTTTTCCTGTGCTATCGCCACACGTTTTTGGTTGCTTGCATCAACAGCGATGGTCTTGGCTGTTTAGATTAGGCCTGTCGCAGTGAAACCAATATAGATTCAGCCACGTCTTGGCGTATGGTTTTGGCATCGGCCATGCGCTGCGCCACCAATGCAATTTCATCGCCTACTGCACCGGCGGCGATGGCAACATTTTGTGCGTGCAGGGCCATGTGCCCTTGCTGAATACCGACAGTGGCGAGCGCTTTGAGCGCACCAAAGTTTTGAGCCAAACCCACGGCAGCAGCAATCCCAGATAGCTGCGCTGCGCTGGTGACACCCAAGATCTTTAGGCAAGCCTGGGCCGTGGGGTGAACCTTCGTAGCGCCACCAACCATGCCCAGTGCCATCGGTAATTCAATGCTGCCAGCCAGATTTCCTTCGGGGGTGACTTCGTAATGGCTTAGGCTGCGATATCGACCGGTACGGGCGGCAAAGGCGTGCGCACCGGCTTCGATTGCACGGGTGTCATTGCCCGTTGCCAATGTGACGGCACTGACCCCGTTCATGATGCCTTTGTTATGCGTGGCTGCGCGGTAAGGATCCGCATCCGCAAAATCAGCGGCTGCCATGATGCCTTGAACAATCTCGGCACCGCCAATTGTCTCGGCTTGCCAAACAGCCCGAGCACGGGCCACGCGACGATCGGCAAGGTTGGAAAGGATTCGCAAGTGATGTTTGCCCCCAGTCCATTCGCTGAGTTTTGGTGCCAGTGTTTCAGCCATGGTGTTCACAGCGTTGGCGCCCATGGCGTCGCGCGTGTCAACAATCAAGTGAACGACCACCATGGGACCCGAGCGCGTGTCGATGATGCGAACTTCCAAGTCTCTAAAGCCACCGCCTAGTTTGATCAGGACGGGATCACAGGCATTACAAATCTCGGCAATCTCGGTCTTTCGTTCAAGAACCTTGGCACGTGCGCTCCAAGGGTCGGACAGGTTGATGATCTGAACTTGCGCGATCATCTCGGTGCCGCTTAAAGAGGTGAAAAATCCCCCGGTTTCTCTGCACTGTTTGGCAGTGTTTCCGACCGCTGCGATGACCGAGCTCTCTTCTGTGGCCATCGGGATGAGGATGTCCTGCCCATCGATGATCATGTTGGTTGCAATGCCAAGCGGTACGGTAAACCCACCGATGGCATTTTCGACCAGCCGATTAACCAAATCAAACGGCAGGGCACTCGAGTCTTTCAATGCTTTAATGGTGGCATCGTCCAGTTCACAGTGCGACTTCACCAAGTCTAGGCGTTCTTCTTGGCCTAATTGGTAAAAGCCGCTTAAACGGGAGGATCTTTGCATCTTGTCATCCTTCATGCGCTAGTCAGCATTCAAAAGTAATCGTGGCAACCACAAAACGACATCAGGAAAAGCAAAGGCTGCGGCCAGACCTAGCAGTTGTAGGCAGACAAAAGGCGTGACCGATCGGTAAATATCACCCATGCTGATGCTAGGTGGTGCAATCCCTTTTAAATAGAAGAGGGCATACCCAAAAGGTGGTGTTAAAAAACTGGTTTGCAAGGTGATGGCCACTAGAATGGCGAACCAAACCAAAGTATCTGCGCTAGACATGCCGAAATCCAGGGCAACCACAA
>CALBEY010000099.1 GCA_937888805.1 uncultured Burkholderiaceae bacterium | reverse complement strand
GACATAAAGTGACGCATCTGAAGACCTATTGGCAGGAGAATTGGAAAAATTTTGAGGCGGTGTTCAGGTCCAAGATCAGATCCCTCAACGATTCACGCCACCGGTGATGGCTCAGAACTGTAAGCCGCGTTAAGATGTCCGACCAAGGCCTGATGAGCGGACTTGGCATGCTGTTCAGATAATCGTGCGGCCAAATGGCCATCACCATCGTTTATGGCTTGGGCAATCGCTTGATGTTCATCCCAAATGCCCTGTCGAGAAGCACTTTGCTGTAAGACAGCCCCCATCAACAAACGAAAGTGCACCCAGTGCAACAGCGCGTTGTCAACAATCAGCGGATTACCAGAGGCCTCGTAAATGGCCCGATGAAAGGCCATATCCGCTTCGATCATGTCACCGATGTTGGTCGTGGCGGTGGCTTGGCGGCCACGATCAATCAGTGTCATGGGAATCTTTTGGCATCTTTCAGCGGCTAATTTCGCCGCCAAGCCATCTAAAGCACCCCGGATTTGATAAAGATGCCCGATACGCTCGGGATCAAGTCGTGTGACGATCAGGCCGCGCCCGGGTGCCTCTTCTAATAAACCGTCCTTCTTCAACAGGCGCAGCGCCTGCAAGACGGGTGAACGCGAAACATTGAGCCTTGCCGCCAAGTCCTCTTGAGTGATGCGTTCACCTGCCGGCAAGGTGCCATCACTGATGGCATCACGCAAGCTGGTGTAGACCAAATCAACGTAGTCGGTTCGATTGGGGATCTTAATAAGGCTCAAGGCAATTCCAAATTAACAGACTCTAATCACATTAAGTAAACATGTCCGGTTGGGTTTTAACCAAGTGGTCATAGATGGGTTGAAAGTGTAACCAACCAATGTAATCAGAACCCACGTGCTCTCGGCTATAACGGGCGCGGTCGGGTGGCACCAACTTTGGTTTTTGACCGGTTGCTTCCACCAAAAGCTGTTGCTGGCAGCAACGCTCTAAAGCCATAAACCAGAATGCCGCTGATTCGATGCTGTGCCGGCTTGAAGTAAACAGACCGTGGTTTTGATGGATAGCTGCTTTCACGCCGGTAAACCAATCACAAACCGCAAGTCCAGCCTTCTCTTCAACCGCCACTTGGCCGGCTTCGGCGGTAATCACCACGTGGTCTTCAAAAAAAGCGGCCGCGTCTTGAGAAATGGGCTCAAGCGCTTTACCCAGAGCAGCGAAGGCGGTCCCGTATAGGGTGTGTGCGTGACACATCGCCAAGATATCTGGATTGGCCTCGTGCACAGCTGCGTGCAGCACAAAACCCGCTCGGTTGATGGCGTAGTCGCCTTCAACCACGTGACCCTTGTGATCAGCCAAAATCAGATTTGAAATTTTGACTTGCGCAAAATG
>CALBEY010000098.1 GCA_937888805.1 uncultured Burkholderiaceae bacterium | reverse complement strand
GGCAATGGCGATCTGAACCATCGGCGCTTCTACCTGATGCCGATGATGCACAGTGAGGACTTGGTTGTTCAGCGCGAATCAATACCGCTATTTGCTACCCATACGGATCAAAAAACTTTGCATTTCGCCCAGCGGCATCTGGCAATTATCGAGCGCTTTGGGCGTTTTCCCCATCGCAATCAAGCGTTAGGGCGCAAGAGCTCGGCTGATGAACTGGCCTTTTTGGCGCAGCCGGGTTCGTCGTTCTGACCTGGTTCAAGATAAATGTTGTTTTGAACGCTTTGGCTGGCTTGGATTGATGCTATTTTAAAGCTTTGGCATCTAGCGGCTTGGTGAGTCAGAATCAATCTCGTCTGTTGTTGTCCCAAGAATTTAGACCAAAAGGATTCAAAATGAGCCATACCTATACCGAATCGCAGCAAGCTGTTGTCGATCTTTTTGAGAAGCATGTAAAAGCCGAGTTGGCGGGTGACTTAGAGACCACCATGGCCACCATGACTAAAACACCTCATTTACACAATGTACCTAGCCATGTGGGCGGTTATGGCGCCGATGGTGTGTTGGCTTTTTACACCAATCATCTGGTGGGGAAATTTTTCCCACCAGATGTGCAGATGGAGCGTATCTCGTTGACGGTTGATGAGAATCAGCTGGTCGAAGAGCATGTGATTCGCTTCACCCACTCGGCAGTCATTGACTGGATGCTGCCGGGTGTGGCGCCCACAGGAAAATTTGTTGAGGTGGGATTTGTGGTGATCGTGGGGGTTAAAGATGGCAAAGTCTCACACGAGCATATCTACTGGGATCAGGCTTGTGTGCTGGTGCAATTGGGTTTGCTGAGTCGCGAAGGGTTGCCCGTGTGCGGTGCCGAGAGCGCTCAGCGGTTGCTTGATCCCAGTCGTGCGACACGAACGATGAATTGAAGGAGCCGATGGCTTAAAACCGACCCGCCGCGTCTAATACCGATTGCTCAGCCACGCCGGTGGACTGGCAGGAACTGTAAGGCAGCATCCCTTGGGT
>CALBEY010000097.1 GCA_937888805.1 uncultured Burkholderiaceae bacterium | reverse complement strand
AAAGAGCATCCGCAAAACCCTTTTCTTCAACCTCACCTTCCACTTACCTAGGAGCCTTGCTATGAAACTCTCTAAACGCCTTGTTCTGACCACAGCTGCAGCAGCCACTTTATTGGGCTTGACTGGCACCAGCCACGCGCAAGCAGCACTGGATAACATTCAAAAGACCAAGTTGATCAAGATCGCGATCCCGACAGACTTTCCGCCATACGGCTTTGTGGGAATCGACTTGAAGCCCCAGGGACTGGACATTGACATGGCCAATTTCATTGCCGCCAAAATGGGGGTCAAGATCGAGTTGTTGCCGGTAACCAGCGCAAACCGTATCCCCTACCTGCAGACAAAAAAGGCCGACTTGGTCATCTCCACCTTGGGCAAGAACGCTGAGCGTGAAAAAGTGATCGACTTCACATCGGCCTACTCCCCCTTCTTTCAGGGCATTTATGGCTCCAAAACCATCAGCGTGAAATCGATGGCTGACTTGGCCGGCAAAACCGTCGCTGCCACACGCGGCGCTTTGGAAGACCAAGAACTGACCAAGGTAGCACCAGCGGGCACAGACATCAAACGCTTTGAAGACAACAACGCTACGGTTTCGGCTTTCGTCGCAGGCCAAACCCAGTTGTTGGCAACTGGCGTCTCGGTGGCGGGCGTAATGATGCAAAAAAACCCTCAGCTCAATACCGAATACAAGTTGTTACTCAAAGACAGTCCCAACTTCATTGGCGTTGGCAAGGGTGAGGACGCACTACGCACCGAGGTCAATGCCATCATTGCTGAGGCCAAGAAATCAGGCGACATCGACAAGATGGCGCAAAAATGGCTGGGCCGCCCTGCTGGTCAATTGCCTGAATAAAACCTGAAAGTGTGACACCATGGCCATTGAGCTGGACTTTGCAGCCGTTTTGACCGAGTGGCCTTTACTGGTGAAGGGCGTGGCTTGGACATTGGGACTCACGGCTGTCTCAGCCGTGCTGGGAGTCTTGCTGGGAATTGGTTGCGCTTGGGTGCGCACCCAAGGCCCAAGCTGGTGCCGGCCTGGTGTTGCTGCTTACGTTGAGTTGATTCGCAACACGCCTTTCATCGTTCAG
>CALBEY010000096.1 GCA_937888805.1 uncultured Burkholderiaceae bacterium | reverse complement strand
GTGCCAGCGATGGCCATCGCGATTGAGCCGTTTGCGCGTGCATTTGATTTTTTGTCGATTGGTACCAACGACTTGATTCAATATACCCTAGGGATTGATAGGGCAGATGCTGAGGTTTCTTCGCTTTATGACCCACTTCATCCTGCTGTATTGCGATTGATTGCGGGCACCATCAACGCGGGGCAGCGCCAGCGAATTCCTGTGTCTGTTTGTGGCGAAATGGCAGGTGACGCTAGGCTCACGCGTTTGTTGCTTGGTTTGGGACTGACTGAGTTTTCTATGCACCCAAGACAACTGCTAGACGTGAAGCGCGAAATTTTGGGGGCTCATTCAAATGCCCTTCGCACCAAAGTGGCCTCTGCTTTGAACAGAGCGGACTCAATTGATCCTGACCATCTAAACGATTGAGTCAGCAATCAGGCTAAGAGTCACCAGAAACCACAGAAAGATGCAGAAGGGGCCGGTTAAACCGGCCCCTTTTTTGACAACACAAGGTAATGACGAATTACTTATTGGTGAACTCTGGATAAGCTTCCATGCCGCATTCGACAATATCTACACCTTGGTATTCTTCTTCTTCAGTCACACGGATTCCCATGATGACCTTAATGAGTCCCCAAGCAATCATGCTGGCAACAAACACCCAGACAAAGATCGTGACAGCGCCAATAACCTGAGCAGTGAATGAAGCATCTGGGTTTGTGATCGGTACAGCTAACAGTCCCCAAAGACCCACCACACCGTGCACTGAGATTGCACCGACAGGATCGTCAATCTTTAATTTATCAAAAGATAAAATTGAGAAAACGACAATGACACCACCAACCGCACCGATTAATGTTGCCATTAATGGTGTGGGTGTGTCGGGTCCTGCTGTGATCGCAACCAAGCCAGCCAAACAACCATTCAGTACCATGGTTAGATCGGCTTTGCCAAACATCAACTTGGCAACAATCAACGCCGCAATCACGCCGCCAGCTGCGGCTGCGTTTGTGTTCATAAATACAACCGCAACCGAGTTGGCATCACCAACACTGGCTGTTGCCAGCACCGAACCACCGTTAAAGCCGAACCAACCCAGCCACAGGACAAATGTTCCTAAGGTTGCCAAGGGCAGGTTCGCGCCGGGTATGGCTCGCGCTTCACCATTGGGACCATATTTGCCATTGCGTGCGCCCAACAAGATGACACCGGCGAGCGCTGCTGCTGCTCCAGCCATGTGGACAATGCCAGAACCTGCAAAGTCAATAAAACCCAAATCGCCCAGGCTAAACATCCCAAAAACCGGTTGTGCACCCCAGGTCCATGATCCTGACATGGGATAGATGAAACCGGTCATCACGATGGCAAATAAAGCAAAGGCCCAGAGCTTCATGCGCTCAGCAACGGCGCCTGACACAATTGACATAGCCGTAGCCACAAACACCACTTGGAAGAAGAAATCGGCTGATGGGGCATAGGTTTTCTCGTCAGCAACGCCGTCGCCGGTGATGCCAGCCAAGAAAATGTTGCCGTCGTACATGATGCTGTAACCCACAATCATGTACATCGTGCAGGCAATGGCATACAAAACGATGTTTTTGGTGAGGATTTCAGTGGTGTTCTTGGCGCGAACCAGGCCCGCTTCCAACATGGAGAAGCCTGCTGCCATCCACATGACGAGTGCGCCGCAGACCAAGAAATAAAAAGTATCCAACGCATACTGAAGTGCAAAAAACTCGGCGGGCACATCTAAGACTACCGTTTCCATAATGATTCCTTTTTTCTACAGGGCTTCGTTGCCGGTTTCACCGGTGCGGATACGCACGACTTTCTCTAGCGTCGAGACAAAAATCTTGCCATCACCTATTTTTCCGGTTCGGGCTGATTGCTCGATGGTTTCGATGACTTGCTCCAAAAGGTCGTCGGAAACCGCCGCCTCGATTCGAAGCTTGGGCAAAAAGTCCACCGCGTACTCAGCACCGCGGTAGAGTTCGGTGTGCCCTTTTTGTCGGCCAAAGCCTTTGACTTCGGTGACTGTGAGGCCCTGCACACCAAGTGCAGACAGAGCGATACGGACCTCGTCAAGCTTGAAGGGCTTGATAATCGCAATGACTAATTTCATGGAACTTTCCTTTATTCAGGCTACGGGTACAATGACTCAAGCAAAAGCCGTGCCAACAAATCCCTATGTGCAAGGCGAAATAATGCACCAAATGAATGCATAGAACAGGTACCCACTGGGTTTTTCACTATCTTGGTGCATAAAAGTGGTCCGCTAGAAATTTAAGTACACACACTGTCACGGTTTTGCTGGCTAGCGAGAGAAATGACTACACTGTTGGTGATCGATCAAAGCGTCATTAATGCTGACTTCATAATCAAGGAATCGATATGCAATCCAATCCGTGGCTTGATGCCTTCCAAAAAAATGTCTCTGAACTCATCGCCAAAAGTCCAGCGGCCGATGTCGAACGTAACCTTCGCGGCTTTATGGGCCAAGCGTTCACGAAGATGGATTTGGTCACGCGCGAGGAGTTCGATATTCAGGCTGATATGCTGGCCCAGGCGATGTCGCGTGCCAACGATCTAGAAAAACAGTTTCAAGCGCTCGAGCAGCGCTTAACTGCGATGGAAAACAACAAGGGGTAAATTGACAGAAGTGTCGAAAGTTGAAAAATTAGTCTATAATCAATGGCTTTCCAGTCGTTTCTACATAAAAATCCTGCAATTTGAGATTTGACATGCCATGCACAGGTGCTGGAAAGAGTGGTGTTATCGGGTCATGAAGTGTTGTTCGAAAGTCGCGCAACCACCTGTGATAACACGATACTGGGATATTTTTCATGCCTAAAATGAAAACCAAGAAAAGTGCTTCCAAGCGCTTTTCGGTACGGGGCAGCGGCTCCATCAAGCGTGGTCAGGCGTTTAAGCGTCACATCCTGACCAAAAAGACCACCAAGACAAAACGCCAGTTGCGCGGTTCAGCTGCTGTTCATCCAAGCGACATGGCATCAGTTCGTGCCATGATGCCTTACGCATAAAAGGAGATAGAAAATGCCTCGCGTAAAACGTGGTGTAACGGCAAGAGCCCGTCACAAAAAAGTCATCAAAGCGGCCAAAGGATATCGTGGCCGCCGCGGTAATGTATTCCGTATTGCCAAGCAAGCGGTCATGCGTGCAGGTCAGTACGCTTATCGTGATCGCCGTAACAAGAAGCGCACATTCCGTGCCTTGTGGATTGCTCGTATTAATGCGGCAACCCGTGAGCATGGCGTGTCTTACAGCGTGTTCATTGCCGGCCTGAAGAAAGCTGCCATTGAGCTCGATCGTAAGGTTTTGGCCGACATGGCCGTTCGGGATAAGGCGGGTTTTGCGGCGATCGTCAAGCAGGCGACAGCAGCCCTGTCAGCTTAAGGCAAGGGGTCACCATTTAGTGCCCCGATCGTAACGCCACGAAACGGAGCCCTCAGGGCTCCGTTTCCGTTTTCTGTTTTGTACGTTTCGTGGTTTGACCCTAGCAACAAATGACTTGAATAAAAGTGACGGGATCAATGTCCAACACACTAGAAGCTTTAATCAGCGCCGCTCAGACTGCCTTCGCGCAAGCCACCGATGCTGCTGCCCTGGAAAACGCCAAAGCGCAATTTCTGGGCAAACAAGGTGCCGTGACTGAGCAGATGAAAAGGCTGGCTAGCCTTGAGCCGGAGCAAAAGCGCGAAGAGGGTGCCAAGATCAATCTGGCCAAACAAGCCATTGAAGCGGCGCTGAATGCTCGCAGAGAGGCCATCGCCCAAGCGGTGTTGGCTTTGCAACTGGCTGAGCAAACGATCGACGTGACACTGCCGGGTCGAGGACGTCAAACCGGCGGCATCCATCCTGTTATCAAAACCTGGCAGCGGGTTGAACAAATTTTTCAGTCCATTGGTTTTGAAGTCGCCGACGGCCCCGAAATTGAAACCGATTGGACAAACTTTACGGCCTTAAATAACCCGCTCAATCATCCTGCGCGCTCAATGCAAGATACTTTTTACGTCGATATGAAAGACGAACAGGGTTTGCCTTTGTTGCTGCGCACACACACCAGCCCGATGCAAGTGCGTTATGCGCGCACACACACGCCACCCATCAAAGTGATTGCGCCTGGTCGCACCTATCGCGTCGACAGTGATGCCACGCACTCACCCATGTTTCATCAGGTTGAAGGCCTCTGGATTGCTGAAGACATCTCATTTGCAGATCTGAAAGGGGTTTACACCGATTTCATGCGCTGTTTCTTTGAAACAGAGGCTCTTGAAATTCGATTCCGGCCGTCTTTCTTTCCGTTCACTGAGCCGTCAGCTGAGATCGACATGATGTTTACCAGTGGGCCCAATAAGGGTCGCTGGCTGGAAATTTCTGGCGCTGGGCAGGTTCACCCTGATGTGGTGCGTAACTTTGGACTGGATCCTGAGAGGTACATTGGCTTTGCCTTTGGATCAGGTCTTGAGCGTCTGACCATGCTGCGTTACGGTGTTCATGATTTGCGACAGTTTTTTGAAGGCGACCTGCGTTTTCTGGCGCAATTTGCTGACTGAATAGCAACTGTAGAAGACGCTGTTTTTATAAACCCAATGCTTGAGTCTAACGATGCAATTTCCTGAATCTTGGCTACGCACGATGGCCGACCCTTCGATAAGCACCGATGCGCTGGCTCATCAGCTGACCATGGCTGGCCTTGAAGTTGAAGCGGTTGAGCCTGTCGCGCCCGCCTTTAGCGGTGTGGTTGTGGCTCGCATTGAGTCGGTTGAACCTCACCCCAATGCTGACAAGTTACGGGTTTGTCGCGTCAATGCCGGGCAGGGTGAATGGCTTCAAATTGTATGTGGTGCGCCAAATGCTGCTGCCGGGCTCGTGGTGCCCTTGGCTGGCGTTGGCGCGGTTTTACCTGGCGATTTTAAAATTGGTGTTGCCAAAATGCGCGGGGTCGAGTCTGCCGGCATGCTGTGCTCGGCCAAAGAACTTGGTTTGTCTCAAGAAAATGCTGGCCTGTTGTCGCTTGACCCATCCTTTGAGCCAGGCATGTCGTTGCGTCAAGCACTGGCGTTAGACGAGTCGGTGTTTACGTTAAAACTCACACCTAACCGTGCCGATTGCTTGTCTATTCTCGGGGTGGCTCGCGAAGTGGCGGCGCTTAATGGTTGTGAACTTCGTGATGCGGCTGTTTCACCAACGCCGGTGACCATTGAAGATCGAATAAAAGTGCAAGTATTGGCGCCTAATTTGTGCGGCCGGTTTGCTGGTCGAGTTATGCGAGGTGTCAATGCACGTGCGCAAACCCCGGCCTGGATGGTACAACGGCTTGAGCGCGCTGGGCAACGCAGTGTGTCGGCCTTGGTTGATATATCAAATTACCTGATGCTGGAACGTGGGCGGCCTTCGCACGTCTTTGATCTCGATAAAATGGTTGACGCCTCATTGTTAGTTCGTTGGGCAAAATCAGGTGAGACGGTCAAGTTACTGAATGGTGAAACCATTGAGTTGACTGAACAGATGGGTGTTATCGCGACCGGCGACAAAATTGAAAGCTTGGCAGGCATCATGGGTGGTGATGACACGGCCGTGAGCCTCGACACACAAAACATCTATTTAGAAGCCGCTTTTTGGTGGCCTGAAGCCATTGCTGGGCGCACCCGGACCCTGAAGCTGGCTTCTGAGGCCGCTCACCGATTTGAGCGCGGGGTCGATTTCGTCACGATTGCTAAAGATCTTGAGCGCTTAACGCAAATGGTTTTGGAAATTTGTGGGGGCCAAGCGGGCCCCATTGACGATCAGACGCTAACCTTGCCCGAGCGTGCACCGGTCACGATGCGATTGGCACGCTGCCAAAAGGTTTTGGGTATCTCGTGCGCGCATGACCAAGTCAGTGAGGTTTTTGATCGGTTGGGGTTTGAGTGGTCCGCTGAAAACGACATCTTTCAGGTCACACCGCCGTCCTTTCGCTTTGACCTCAGCATTGAAGAAGATCTGATCGAAGAAGTTGCTCGGATGATCGGGTTTGACAACATTCCCGCTCGACCACCTTTGGCACGCGCCAAAATGCTCTTGCGCCATGAGAGTAAGCGCGACGCGCATGCCATACGTGCCACGATTGCAGCGCGCGACTATCAAGAAGTGGTTAATTTTTCATTCGTTGAGCGACTGTGGGAAACCGAGCGAATGGGTCAACGTGATCCGATTGCCTTGGTCAATCCGATCGCCAGCCAAATGTCGGTCATGCGTTCGTCGCTGTTACCAGGCTTGGTGGCCAATACGGTTTACAACGCCAATCGTCGTCAAAGTCGAGTGCGTGTGTTTGAACTTGGTCGTGTCTTTAGCCGAGATGCGAGCCTCGTCAATGGTGACTTAAGTGTGGCTGGTGTGGCGCAGCCTTTGAAGCTAGCCGCGTTGGCCTGGGGAACCTCAGAGCCTGACCAGTGGGCGACCAAGTCTCGCCACGTTGATTTCTTTGATGTGAAAAACGATCTCGAAGTGTTGCTCGATGCAAGCCAAATGAAATACTGGTTTGTGCCAGCACAGCACCCGTTGATGCATCCCGGGCGCTGTGCTGAGATTTGGGTTGATGGTCAAGCCAAAGGCCTGATAGGTGAACTTCACCCGCAATGGGTGCGTGCTGAGGGCTTACTTTCTGCGCCAGTGCTTTTTGAGATCGACCTCGATTGCTTGACTGAAAAACCATTGCCAGCTCCGGTTGCGCTCTCAAAGCAGCCCATGGTGCAACGCGACATGGCTCTATGGGTTTCTGCCAATACCCCATACCAGTCGTTACTTGATACCATTTGGGCTTACGTCAAAACTGAGCCAATGTTAAATGTGGTTCGAGACGTGACGTTGTTTGATGTGTGGCAAGACCAAAATGCCTCGCCAGACCAGCCAAATGAGGTCAGCTTGGCATTACGGTTCTGGTTGCAGGATCCAGCAGTGACCTTAGAAGATGATCGCGTTGAACAGTGTTTACAAATTATTCGGCAAGCACTAGAAAAATCGCACAATGCGCGACAGCGTTAGGAGAGTAAACCGTGCCAGACATGCAAACACTAACAAAGGCTGAACTCGCTGAGATGCTGTTCGATCGCGTCGGTTTGAACAAACGTGAATCGAAAGATATCGTCGAAACATTTTTTGAACAAATCCGACAGGCATTGGTTAAGGGCGATTCGGTCAAGCTTTCTGGTTTCGGTAATTTTCAGGTCAGGGACAAGCCAGCACGTCCTGGCAGAAATCCCAAAACCGGTGAAGTCATTCCCATTGCGGCTCGCCGAGTTGTGACTTTTCATGCCAGTCAGAAGTTAAAGGGTGCTGTTGAAGCCGATTCCCCTGAGAATCGTTCAATCTCACCTGCGATGCGTATAGAATAAAGATGACGTTAATCATTGGTTATTCATGAACTCAGCTGACACACCTACGGCAACACTACCAGTCATTCCCGCCAAGCGTTATTTCACGATTGGCGAAGTGAGTGAGTTGTGTGCGGTTAAACCACATGTGCTTCGGTATTGGGAGCAGGAATTCACCCAGCTCAAACCCATCAAACGTCGCGGTAACCGTCGCTACTACCAGCATCATGAAGTGCTTCTCATCCGTCGCATCCGTGACCTCCTTTACGAGCAGGGCTTCACGATTAGCGGTGCCAGAAACCGGTTAATGGATGGTCGAGACACACAAGCTGATCCCGATGCCGCCGTGCGCTTAACAGCACAAGAGCTACAAGGTTTGCGCCAAGAGCTACAGTCTATTTCGAACCTACTGGCTGGGATCTGACCCAGTCGAGTCTGATACAATTCATGCCTTCGGGGCGTAGCGCAGCCTGGTAGCGCACTTGCATGGGGTGCAAGGGGTCGAAGGTTCGAATCCTTCCGTTCCGACCAGTAATATCAA
>CALBEY010000095.1 GCA_937888805.1 uncultured Burkholderiaceae bacterium | reverse complement strand
TGGCGCGTGCGGTTGCAGCCGAACCCAAAGTGCTGCTTCTAGACGAACCCCTGACGGCGCTTGACGCCAAACTCAAAGAGTCCCTGCGCGACGAACTTGGACAATTGTTGCGACGGCTTTCCATCACAGCGGTGTATGTCACGCATGATCAGAAAGAAGCCATGGCCATCGCCGATCGAATGGCTGTGATGCAAAGTGGTCAGATCGTGCAACTTGGTAAACCAGAAGCGCTCTATCGCCAACCCACACATCCCTTTGTGGCAGCCTTTCTTGGTCGGGTGAATCGAATCACGCGCTCCCCAGAACAAACCGCGCAAGGGGTCCTGTCTTTCGATACATTTAGCATGCCAGTTCCCGTGTCACACGGTTCAATACTTATGGTGCGACCTGAACACCTTTCGATACAACCACCCCACCTTCCGGGCGCTCCCGGCGTTGTTTCGACCCGAGTATTTTTGGGAGATAAGGTTCAACTCACTGTTTCTCTACCCAATCAACCCCCTGTTCTCGTTGATTGCCATGGCGATGTGCCTTGGCAGGTCGGTGACTCAGTCTCTATTGCCATTGACCCAAGCAATCTACTTCCTTTCGGAGAATCTCTGTGAGTACAGTTTTTGTGCAGCTGTCAGATCTTCATATTCGTCAGCCGGGTCAACTGACATACCGTCGAATTGATACGGCTGCCTATTTAAAAAAAGCCATTCAATCCATAAGCAACCGACAAGAACACATTTCAGCTGTTGTGATCACCGGTGACTTGGTTGATTTTGGACGGGTTGAGGAATATGGACACTTGGCGAAGTTGCTCGAACCTTTATCCATGCCTGTCTACCTATTAGCTGGAAACCACGATCACCCCGTTCATTTGAGAGAAGTCTTTTCAAGTCATAGTTATTTAGGCACGCAAGGGCCAATCCAATACTGTGTTGACATTGGGTCGATCAGTCTTGTTGCCCTTGATACTTCAGTCAAAAATGCCAGCCATGGGGAATTGGCGGCTGATCAATTGGCTTGGTTGAGCCATGTGCTCGACCTAAACAAAGACCGATCAGTGGTCATCGCCATGCATCATCCGCCCTTCTTGACAGGCATTCACCACATGGATCAACAAAACTTAAAAGTGGGCAATGATTCATTTAAGCAATTAATTGCGCAACACAAAAACATTCAACATATCATTTGTGGTCACGTGCACCGGCCAATCAGCATTCAATACGCGCACACCGTTGCCAGCATCGCCCCATCACCTGCGCATCAAGTCGCTTTGGACTTAATGCCAGACGGCCCATCTCGTTGGCTACTCGAGCCTGGCGCCTACCGTATGTTGACGGCAATACCAGGCCAATCAATCGTGAACCACATGGCCTACGTCGACTCATTCGATGGGCCCTACCCCTTTTATGAAAACGGGCGGCTGATCGATTGAGTGAAAATGAATGCCCTTAACGCTTTAATTGTTGACGCAAATGCTGCACTTCTTCCACCAAGTCGGCCACCAGTGCGGCCAACTGAGGATCAGCGTCGTAAGTCTGTTCGATTTTGGCGACTTGTTGCACACGAATCACGGTCGCACTCGATAAGTAATATGCGCCGTCGCGGTGTACCGCATGGACCACTTCTTGTTCGATACGCGCCTGCAACCATTCAGTCGTAACACAACACAGGCGAGCCATCTCTTCCACACGAAGGACTTCGCCCTCTAAAAGCTGGGGCTGCAAAGGATCAAAAGTTCGTTCTTGGGTCATGTTGGCGTTTCCCATTTCAACGTTCGCGGGGTTCAAACCCCGGGTAGGCTTGGGCCAGTGCCTGCCAAGCTTGTTGCTGCTGCTCGGTCACTGCACTGGGTACCGCAATCTTCAGTTCTATGTACAAGTCGCCAGCCGTGGTTGCACCACGACCTGCTGGAATGCCTTTACCTTTCAATCGCAAACGACGCCCGGCTGTTGATCCTGCCGGCACATTGACCACCAGAGATCCCGCCAAGGTCTTTATTTCAACTTCGCCACCCAAAGCGGCCTCCCATGGCGCCACATAAACTGACATGGTGATATCGCGACCGTCAACGTGATAGCCGTCAGCCGGCTCGATGTGCACTCTTAAATAAAGATCACCGGATTTACCACCACCAAATCCAGCCCCACCTTGTCCAGAAAGACGAATCAACTGTCCTTGCGCGACACCGGCAGGAATGGAGACTTCAAGGGCTCGATTCTGCGGCAACACCTCGCCATTGGCATTGATCTCATAACCACCAAGCTGCAAAGCCCGCTTGGCGCCATTAAATGCCTCGGCCAGTGTTAAAGAGATGTCAGCGTGTTGGTCTTGTCCGTCCCAGCGCCCGGGACCTTGTCCCGAACGATGAGACTGATGCCGGGACCTTTCTTGCGCAGCACGCCCAAACATTTCTTCAAAAAACTCGCTGCGATCTTGCCCAAAACCTGACTGGGTACCAGCACCATCAAACCCCGGATTCCAACTGGGTGGTGGTCTGATATCGTCTACGCTACGTGCACCCTTGGCCCAGGCCTCGTGCCCAATCTGGTCATAGACTTTGCGCTTTTCTGGATCAGACAACACATCATTGGCTTCATTTAGTGCCGTCATTTTTGAAGCGGCATCGGGCTCTTTGCTGACATCGGGGTGATATTTTCGGGCGAGGCGACGAAAAGCCTTCTTCAAGTCTTCGGCACTCGTGGATTTTTCAACGCCTAGAGTGGCGTAGTAATCAGGCAATTTCATTGCGTGTCCTCGCACATCGACATAGGCCATTCTATCGCCAATTGCCCGTCATTCGCGCGCTTGAATTTAAAACGGCTGGCAACCCAAATCACAAACATCACAAGCGATAAGACAAACGCATGCTGTCAATCAGGCCCGCGACCTTTTCGCGTAAAGCCAGTGGCGCGAGAAGGTCAACATCTGGGCTCTGCTTCAAAATACTTTGAATCAATTCCCAGACCTCACTGTAAGGCACATCAAACTGATAGCTGCCGCAAGGCAAATACTGACCCACCTGCTCCGGATGCCAACGCTCGCTGGCCACCCAACGCGCACGAAACGGCTTGAACTTAAAGCCCACGATGCTTAAGCAGCGCCTATATTTTGTCAAAACGCGTGATTCGATCCCTGGGCTCACCTTTGTTGAACGGTTGCGCACGCGTCGATGTGACTAACCAAAGCTTATTATGATAATTTGCACGTCTTTTGTGATTTTCATTTGAGCCGAATTGTTAGATGCTATCCCGATTAAAATAAAACCTGCCGTATTGATCACCAGCTGACGCCACCAACCCAGATTTTTTTGCAAGGCTTTGCAATTCGGGGGGACCTTCGCTAACCTTGTGATTGATAAGCAAGGCACAAACGCCGCGCACAGCAACAAACAGCACCATCAATTGAGGCAAAAACCATGGCAATTCGTTACCTGAAGAAAGGGCAAGATCAAGACACGATTGACACCATCGATCAAAAAGTCAGTGCGACGGTAAGCCAGATCATTGAAGACGTTCAAAAACACGGTGACAGCGCCGTGCGGGCGTGGTCTGAAAAGTTTGATGGTTGGACACCTGAAAAATTTGAACTTAACCAACACGATATTGATGCAGCAATGCAGCAACTGACCGCCCAGGAATTGAAAGACATTGCGTTTGCACAAACGCAAATCCGTAACTTTGCACAACGCCAACGCCAAACACTACAGGACTTAGAAGTTGAAACCATGCCCGGCGTGGTTCTCGGTCACACCCATATCCCCATGAATGCGGTCGGCTGCTATGTGCCTGGCGGCAAATACCCCATGATCGCCTCAGCCCACATGAGCGTGCTGACAGCGAATGTGGCGGGGGTCGCCAACATCACGGCAACCGCACCACCCTTTCAAGGCAAAGCCCATCCCGCGATTGTGAGCGCCATGCATATGGCAGGCGCTCACCGAATTTTGGTGATTGGTGGCGTACAAGCTGTGGCCGCCATGGCCATCGGTACCGAAAGCATTCCTGCTGTCGACATGCTGGTGGGTCCAGGCAACATGTTTGTCGCTGAAGCCAAACGCCAGCTTTATGGTCGGGTTGGCATTGACCTATTTGCCGGTCCAACCGAAACATTGATCATTGCCGATGAAACGAACGATGCAGAAATGTGCGCTGTTGATTTGTTGGGTCAAGCTGAGCACGGGCCCAATTCACCCGCCATATTACTGACCACCTCGAAACAGTTGGCAGAAGAGACAATCTTAGAAGTTGAGCGCCAACTTAAAATTTTACCCACGGCCGGTATTGCGCGTGAAGCTTGGGAAAAATACGGCCAAGTGATTGTCTGCGACGACATTGATGAAATGGTGCAAACCGCAGACGATTTGGCCTTTGAGCACGTACAAGTGCTAACCAAAGACCCTGACTACTTTCTCAAAAATATGACCAATTACGGCGCCCTGTTTCTGGGTGCACGAACCAACGTATCATTCGGTGATAAGGTCATTGGCACCAACCATACCTTGCCCACCAAGCGTGCAGCGCGTTATACCGGTGGGTTATGGGTTGGAAAATTCCTAAAAACCTGCACATACCAACGTGTCACTACCGACGAAGCATCGGCTTTGATGGGTGAGATTGGTTCACGTCTGTGTCACATGGAGAACTTTGCTGGCCACGGCGAACAGGCCAATCTGCGCTTACGCCGTTATGGCCACCAACCCGAGCTGCCTTGGTACGAACCCGCGCCCGTGGGCTCAGCAACACCCAATCAATAGTCAAAGGAAGAGTGCCCGTGAAATTACCCAGTATGCGAATTGATGGCAAACAAGCCCTTGTGACTGGCGCGAGTCGCGGTATAGGACTGGCCTGTGCCAATGCGCTCGCACAAAGTGGTGCCAATGTCTTGCTGGTCGCGCGTGACGCCATCGCCTTGGACGAGGCGGCTAAAGATGTTAGACGACATGCGCCCAATGTAAACATCACCACGCACGCGCTTGATGTCACTGACACCCCTGCCGTGAATGCTTTATTTGAAACTCATGCACCTTTTGATATCTTGGTCAACAATGCGGGAACCAACCGACCAGGACACATCAGAGACACCTCAAACCAAGACATCGACGACCTGATCAGACTCAATCTGGCATCAGTCCTGCACATCTGTCGCGCCTTCGCCCGACAAGCCAGAACCGATGGGCAAGGGGCAAGTATTATCAACATTTCCTCTCAAATGGGTTTGGTCGGCGCCATCAATCGCGTGGCTTATTGTGCGACCAAACACGGTGTTGAAGGCCTGACCAAAGCATTGGCTTGGGACTTGGGTGCCGAGAAAATCCGCGTCAACACCATCTGCCCGACATTTGTTGAGACAGACATGACCAAGCGCATGTTCGAAGACGAAACCTTCAAAGCTTCGGTACTGGCAAAGATTGCATTAGGCGAATTGGTCAGCACTGAAGACTTGATGGGCGCCGTGGTATTTTTAGCCAGCCCGGCAGCACGAATGATCACCGGCAGTGCCATCGTCGTTGACGGCGGCTGGACCGCAGCCTAGCAGCCCGTGTTGGCGAACAATCCTGCACCAAGATATTGGGGGTGACGGCGAAGGCTTGCGTCACCAATGCCTTTAAACAAATCAAGTCAGGCAATAGCGACAAACCAGAACACATTCGTGTCCCAGTTCGGTTAATTCTTCGCAAAACCAACAGTAACGGTTTGTGATGCCGTTATTTTCACGCGACGACTGTGGCTCAGTCTTCAGCGTACTTCTTGTCGAATGCCCAGACCTCTGGGAAGCCAATCATTTGATTAAAGTCAGCAAACTTATACATCGGTGTTGCCTCGGTCACGGTGCCATTTTTCTTCAGGTCGCCATAGGCTTGCGCCAAACCAGCCGCACATGACAAAAAGCCAGCTGCTGGATGAATCACAATGGTGTAACCCATTTTTTTTAGTTCCTCGGCTGGCAACACTGGGGTCTTGCCACCTGTCACCATGTTGGATAACAAGGGTTTATCCAATGACTGACAGACTTTGGTCATTTCTTCGATCGACTCAGGCGACTCAACAAACAACACGTCAGCGCCCGCCTCAGCGTAGGCCTGCGCCCGCGCAATTGCTTCGTCCAAACCCAAACCTGTGCGTGCATCGGTGCGAGCAATGATCAAAAGGTCGGGATCGGTACGTGCGTCACAAGCAACTTTGATCTTACGCACCATCTCAGCGATTGGCACCACGGGGCGATTGGGGGTGTGCCCACACTTTTTAGGAAACTGTTGGTCCTCGATTTGAATGGCCGACACGCCTGCTTTTTCATAGCCTTTAACCGTGTGTGCCACATTCAACAGCCCACCATAGCCCGTGTCAGCATCAGCAATGACCGGCGTATGGGTCATGTCACAAAAACGCGATATTCGCTCAATCATGTCCGAATAGGTGGCAATACCGGCATCGGGTAGACCCAAATGTGAGGCAACAGTCCCGTAACCTGTGACATAAAGCGCATCAAAACCCATTTGGTCAGCCAAATGGGCAGAGATCATGTCGTAAATGCCAGGCGCCACGATCAGTTCCTTGCGTCGAATCTTGTCTGCGAATGCTTTGCGATTCATGTTCAATTCTCCTTTGAAGTTAAATGCGGGCGGTGGGCTGTTGCAACCAAGGAAACCGCTGCGCCTGTGTTTGCTCAAAAGCGGCAATCTTTTCACCAAGACGCAAGGTCATGTCAATCTCCTGCGCACCTTTAAGCAGCATATTTTTAAAAAACTCATCCATGGCAAAGGCATGCACGTAATGATCGGCCGTGGTGAGTGTTTGTTCATCAAGCTTGACCGAAACGCTTGGGTCTTGTGCCAAGCTTTGCAAAACCACTGGCCAAGTATCGGTCAAGCGAATCAGCAACAGACCATTATTGGTTGCGTTACCGTAAAAGATGTCACCAAAGCTTTTGGCGATAATGACCTTAAAGCCATTATCAAGTAAGGCCCAGACCGCATGCTCACGCGATGAGCCACAACCAAAATTCTCACCCGCCATCAACATCTTAGGTCCAGCACTTTCGGCATGAACCCATTGCAGCTCAGTGGCGACACATTGTTCTTGCTGCTGTAAAAAATCATGAAACAACAACCCCTTAAATCCCTCGGTACGCGAGCGATGAAGAAATCGGGCCGGGATGATTTGATCGGTATCGATGTTGTCGATGGGCAATGAGTAACAGGGGCCTTGCAAATGATTAACGGCTTCAAAACGCATCACAAAATCTCCCTGACATCGGTCAAACGCCCTGTCAACGCGCTGGCAGCTGCTGTCAAGGGACTGGCCAAGTGTGTGCGACTGCCCTGTCCCTGACGACCCATGAAGTTGCGGTTTGAGGTCGACACACAGCGCTTGCCTGGGGCCACCAAGTCACCGTTCATGGCCACACACATGGAACACCCTGGGGTAGCCCATTCGAACCCGGCTTGCTTAAAGATCTGATCCAAACCCTCTTCTTGCGCCTGCTTTTGGACGCTGACCGACCCCGGTACAACCAGCGTGGGCACTTTGGCGCGACCCTTTTGAGCCACCATGGCTGCAAATCGCAAGTCTTCTATGCGGCTGTTGGTACAAGAACCAATAAAGACCTGGTCAACAGCGATTTCTTGCATCAGCTTTTGTGGTGTCAATCCCATGTACGCCATCATCGCTTGCATTTGCTCACGTGCGGCAGCATCCTGGGTATCAAGTGCAGGAACACAACCCGTGATAGCCACAGCCGTTTGTGGCGATGTACCCCATGTGATCGTGGGCTCAAGCGCCGAAACGTCTAGCAACTGATCATGGTCAAACAGCGCATCACTGTCAGACGTCAAATCACCCCAAGCTTGTTGCGCGCGAAGAGCCTCTTGACCCGCTGGCATGAAACGTCGGTCTTGAAGATAGACTATCGTCGTGGTGTCAGACCCAATGATGCCAGCCTTCGCACCCGCTTCGATTGACATATTACTGATCGTCATGCGCGCCTCCATTGACAAGGCGGCGATTGCCGAACCGCCATACTCAATAACATGCCCTGTGCCGCCGCGAGCACCAATCTGACCGATCAAATAAAGAATCAGGTCTTTGGCCGTCACCCCTAGCCCCAATTGGCCGTCAAGGCGCAAGCGCATGGCTTTGGGTTTTTTTTGCCAGATGGTTTGTGTGGCCAACACGTGGGCAATCTCAGTAGCACCAACACCGAAGGCCAAACTACCAAACGCACCATGCGTGGCGGTGTGACTGTCACCACAGACGATTAAACTGCCTGGCAACGTGAGCCCAAGCTCCGGACCCACCACATGCACAATACCTTGGCTTGGCGAACCTTGACCGTAACTGCTAAAGCCATGCTTTTGAGCGTTTGAAGCCAAGACCCCGCTCAAGGAAATAACTTTGTCTGATCGATCAATCCCTGATCGGGTAGCAATGTAATGATCTTCCATACCAAAGGTCAGATCAGGTCGACGAATAGGCAGGGCGGCTTGATCCAAAAAATCAAAGCCTTGCGAACAGGCATCATGCACATAATGCCGATCAACATACAACAAGTCGCTGCCATCACTTCGGCTATCAACCACATGCGCAGACCAAAGCTTATCGAGTAGGGTTTGCGTGCTCATGTCAGTCGCATATCATGGCGTGAAAGGCGGCCGCTTTGAGGGTGTAATCCTGTTTTTTTTTGTCATATTCTTGACCCTTGATACCGCCACGAACAGCACCAGCCCGGTGATCATGGAAAGCCTTTTGCATCAAGGGTGACAGTGGCTGACTGTTTGGCGTGGCAATCCAAGCACGCAACAAACTGCGTTTTTTTTCGGGCTCATCATAATCTTCGTAAGCCGTGCGTGAATGCAAAATCACATGGTTATTCAGAATTTGAAAATCACCCGGCACCAACCGCATGTCAAAGGTAAATTCGTCCGATTGGGCGGCCTGATCAATCCAATCCATGGCGGCGTCTTGAATCGGACTGGGCGCTTTTGCACCCTCGTGGCGGTGCGCATAGCGGATGTGGTTGCGCGTATAGCGACAGCTAAACCAGCCTTGCTCAAAGGCCACCACTGGTGTTGCGTAAAACGGCAACTCGTCTGCCGCGTGTTCATCTTGACGCGAGTAGTAAAGCGGCGTCTGAAGCGCTTGGGCCAATTCTGGCATTTGCTGCTTTAAGGTTTCAAACAAGGCCCTTGAGGAACAAGCCTTGCTGATGCCACCAGACTTTGCGTCTTGAATGCATAACAGCCCCACATAGTCAGCAAAGTCCACATGAAAGTCCAATTCAGCATTGGTATTGTAGCCTCGGCCACCCGCGGCCCGATAAACGCCACCGGCGTTTTTGACATGATTGATCAAAGCGCTATTTTTGCCTTGCGGCCTGAGCACACCCAAATGGTTGGTAAACCCCCAATAAAGCTTTTTGATGGATGCCTCATCAAGGCCTTCGATGGGAAATTGCTTCAGCACAATCAATCCAAAACCTTTGTACAACTGCTCGTGGATATCCTGGATCAGTTGCTTAACACCTTCAAACGGGAAATCCTCGCCGCTGGCCTCTTCAAGTGGCTTCTCATTGGCTAAAAAAGCCGATAACCCTTGACGCAATCCCGCTTTCTCTGCCTCAGTCACGGTCCTGATCCACTGCGTATTTTTTCTGATGTCTTCAGCAAGCCAAGGCTTGGGCTGCGCCACATCATCAAAAACCTGACTCATGTCCATTACCTCTATCCCCAAATCGTTGGCCCCTGCCGATATTGCGTCGGTTGCTGGGACCTTTATTACAAAAACACTTAAAAACTCAACTGATCGTCCCACACCAATTGAGGCATTGGCAGGCCTTTAAAAAGCGTATCCGACAACCCGGGCTCTGGCTTTAGGCCTAATTTATTGATCAAAACCATATTGAGCTGCCTTAAATGTTGGCCCGAGTGCCAGGCCGTGCGCTCCATAAACTCATGCACAGTTGGCGTTCCATAATAGACTTTCGCAACCATGTCGAAATCCTGTTTGGGCAATCCGGTTTGGGTCCATCGTGTCAATCGTTCAGAGACTTGCGAGACATATTGGCTGAGCTTTTCTGGATTATCGTGCTCAGGCGGTGTGGGGTGTTCATAGTCATCAAACACCAACGGGTGCTTGTCTTGCAACACCTTCAGAAACAAATCAATGATCTCCGCACAGTGACACGCCAAATTACCATAGCTGCGTGGTCGACCAGGCAGCTGCTCATCAAAGCGATCGGCTGGTAATTGCGAAACATAGGCCTTAAGGACGGGCAGGTAGCCAGCCATTCGTTCGGCGAGTTCGGCTGGCGGTAGTTTGCCTGAGCTTTGATCAGCAATACCCGCCAAAACATTGACTTGCGAAATCATCTGCCCATCGCACCACTGATCACCTTTGGCCAACACCGGTACTTGCCGAACCCCAAGCTTGGCTAGCGCCTCGAAACCTGCCGAATCATCACGTACGTTCACCGATTCAAACGCTACCCCGTGTCGGGTCAAATGCTCTTTAAGGTTAAGGCAACTGGAACAACCAGGCTGCCAATATACGGTCAGCATGTCCTTACCCATCGACTGTCTCCTTATTCTTCAAATGACCTCGAACCAAACGAATCATGAGGGGTAAGAGGCTGAGCGCAAGAATACCCAGCAAAAGCAAACTCATCGGACGATTCAAGAAAATTGAAAGCGATAGCTCACCAGCGCCCTGAAAGGTACGCATCAGTTGTCCATCCAGAATGGGGCCCAATATCAACCCAAGAATGACAGCTATGAGCGGGTAGTCGAACTTACGCAAGACAATGCCAAACGCAGCAAAGACCAACATGATGTAAACATCAAACATCAATAACTTAACCGCGTATGTGCCGACAATTGAGAACAAAGCGATCAGCGGTATCAAAACAACCGTTGGCACCTGAATGATCTTGGCGGCATAAAACGACACCAAAAGTCCAAAGAACAAGAGCATGAATGAGGCAAACACTTGCGCACTCATGACGCCATAAAGCAGCGCAGGATTGTCTAAAAACAATCGCGGACCTGGAATCAAACCTTGCAGCATGAAGCCGCCAATCAGCACCGCGGTTGCCAAACCACCCGGGATGCCCAAAGAAAGCATTAAAGCCAACGCGCCACCTTCTGAGGCATTGTTGGCGGCCTCGGCGTTAATCACGCCTTCAGGCTCACCGTTGCCAAAATTAGCACCGTTTTTAGAATAGCGACGTCCTTCGTTATAGCTCACCACACTGGCAACAGTACCGCCGGCACCAGGCAAACCGCCAATCAAAACACCGATCGTGCTGGCACGCAGTAGCGTGAAAGGATGTCGAAAGGTTTGTTTAAATCCACGCAGTAACTGCGTTAAGTCCTGCCTGCCTTGGCTCGCATTCGAGGCCGCACTACCCGCGACATAGGTTCGCTGCAACATCAAAAACAGCTCAGAAAAGCCGATCAAGCCAATCAAGGCCGGAATCAGTGGAACGCCGTCAAGTAGCTCGTAAAACCCTAAAGTCCCCCGTGTTGAACCAGCCGCAGTCATGCCAATGGTTCCCAATAAAACACCAAAAGCACCGGCAATGGCGGCTTTTAGAAAACTTTTATGCAAGCTCGCAATCACGGTCAACCCAATCACACCCACCAAAAACAATTCGGGCGGCCCAAAACTCAGGGCAAACTTCACCAGCAGCGGCATGATCAAAATCAAAAAGATCGCACCAATTAAGTTTCCAACAGCCGAGGATGCCACCGCGAAGCCGAGCGCTTCGTTACCACGGCCTTGGCGCGTCATGGGATAACCATCTAATCCCGTGACGATCGCCTGTGGCGAACCTGGTATGTTGATCAATATGGCTGAAATGGAACTGCCAAAGTTACCGCCCGCGTATATGCAGGTCAGAAAGACGATGGCGGCCAGTGGCTCCATGCTGAATGTCACCGGCAACATCACGCTGATAGCCAATGGTGTGCTGAATCCCGGTATCGCCCCTGTGATAATCCCGAACAACAGGCCGAGCACCATCATCAAGATGACTTGCCAGTCACCCAAAAGCGTGATGCCAGCCCATAAAGAAGAAAACTCAACCATAGATCACGACCCTAGAGGAAGGACACAGCACCGCTAGATCAAAAAGCCTTGCGGCAAGGGAAACTTCAACAAGATCGACATCGTGACGTAAAGAAAGCCAACCACTGCAATCGGTAGAACCACTGTCAACCAGAAAGAGCGGCCACCCAAAAGATAAATAAGGATCGACAGATATAAAAGCGAAGACGATATGAAGCCCAGGCGGTCAAGTAGCAACACATACGCCAAGGTGCAAACACCGAAGGCTATGCCATTTTTAATGAAATGAGGATCAACTGGCCCAGCAGAACTGTCAGAAAGTGCAGCTGCAACGACGTCTTTGGTGGGTGAGCTTTGAACCGATACACTTGTCGCCGAAGAACGCAAGGCATCTCTTACCATTATAAATATCAGGGCAATCGTTGAAATGGCGATAACCATAAAAACAGGCTGAATCAATAACAAATTGATCGTGCGAGACGGCAGTGCCGAAACTTCAAAGTAGTAGTCAGCGCTAAAGCCAAAAATCAATAGCAATACGACGATTTCGGAAGTCACTTTTTTAATGGCTGGCATCAAACCCATTACCGCTTCCCCTAGCAACCAAACCAAATAACCGGCTGCCAACGATGCGATGACAACCGGTATACCCTAAAACAAAGCGCTGGCTTACTTGCCTTGCAGTGCGTCCTTAAACTCGACGACCACGTCATGCAGCTCGCGCACCATCTTGGTCGACTCTTCAGGACCACGATAACCCGAAATAATGGTCGAGCCTTGCTTCTTCATATAAGCTTGATACTCGGGGCTATTAAAGTTTTTGGCATAGCTGGCAACGATCGCCGCGAAAGCCTCAGGATTTTTATCTGCAAATTCTCTTGAGACAGCAATAAAGCGGTTATCACCAATGGGTGGGATCTTGATATTAGGATAAGCCTTGGTGATAGGCACCGCGTTAGGCCAGCCCGGGAATGGCTCTCGAGAAGAAACAGCCAAAACACGAACCTTATCGCCTAACACCATGTCGCCATAGGCCGAGGCCACCATGGCATCACTGTGACCGCCAAGCAAGTCGGTGCGCTGAGTGCCACCACCGTTGAAAGTGACCACATTGACATTTAGCTTTAACGCTTTGATGAAAGCCAACCCAAAGAGATAAGTACCTGACCCAGGTACCATGGAAATTTTCAACTTACCCGGATTAGCGCGAGCGTCATTGACCAAATCTTCAATGGTTTTATATTTGGAGCCGGCAGGCACCGTGATTGATGAGTAATCACGCTGCTCGATGTTCACAAACACAAAATCATCAAGCTTGAAGTCAGCGCCCTGAGACACGATATTCATACTCAAGGTGGGTTGAATACCCGCGAACAAGACCGAACCGTCTTTGGGTGCACCAACAAACGTGCGTGCGCCAAGCAGACCACCCGCACCACCACGGTTCTCGACAACCATAGAGGCGCCACCAAGAGATTTTTCCCAAGACGCGGCCAAACCGCGCGAGAAGCGATCAACCGATCCGCCCGCACCAAAAGGTACGATTAATTTGACATTGCCCTTGGGCCATGCCGCTGATTGTTGTGCCATGGCACTTGCCCATGGCAGTGCTGCCAACATTGGAGCGGCGATCAAAGCCTTCGTAAACGAACGTTTCTTGTTATCCATGCTGTCTCCCTTCATTTGTTGAAAAGGTTGAATATCAAATGACATTCAAAATGGTCTGGCTTTTGCATTCGCATATGCCCGGTTCAAAGCCGACATTCGTTCGCCAACGAAACACAAGGTATGTATGGGGCGGTTTCGACTGGTTTGTTTAATTGAGCGCGGTCTTTGGACAAAACCAAAAGCGATATTCTCATCAATTGCAAGCCCTTGCAAGATGATTGTTGACAAACTGATTTTAAGCAAAGGTATACCCTAACAATGTCCGTCTTAGTCACCGGCCAACACGGCCTTAATGACCCCGAGTCATCATAGACCCACGCAAATGAAACCATTGATATAAACATTACCAAAACACGCAAAAGCCAACAGAAGGGGCGAGTGACATCTTGCGCCTGGCACTTGGACAACCACACTGGAAGCGATAAGGCCCAGACGGGGTCAATGACGGGTCAGCCAAAAAAGTAGCTGACAAGACGCCCTAGGCCGCCACCTCGCGCATGGCCGTGATGAGATCGGTTTTACCCTCAAAACCGATGCCCGGCAGCTCGGGCAAGGTCACGTAGCCATCAATCACTTTGACCCCATCGGGAAATCCACCGTAGGGTTGGAACAAATCGGGGTAACTTTCATTGCCACCCAAGCCCAGACCCGCGGCGATCGCCAGCGACATTTGATGGCCACCATGTGGAATGCAGCGTGTGGGTGACCAACCGTGTTCTTTGAGCATTTCCAGAGTGCGCAGGTATTCGACCAAGCCATAGCTCAAGGCGCAGTCAAACTGCAACCAGTCACGGTCTGGGCGCATGCCGCCATACCGAATCAAATTACGCGCATCTTGCATAGAAAAGAGGTTTTCACCGGTCGCCATAGCGCCAGCATAGACCTTGCCAAGCTCAGCTTGAATCTCAAAATCCAATGGATCGCCCGCTTCTTCGTACCAAAACAAAGGGTACTTTGACAGCGCTTGGGCGTATGCAACCGCCGTTTTAAGGTCAAAACGACCGTTGGCGTCCACCGCCAATTGCTGGCCAGGACCAAGAATCTTTAGCACCGACTCAATACGCTCACAGTCTTGCGCCAAACTCGCACCACCAATCTTCATCTTCACCACCGAGTAACCGCGGTCAAGGTAGCTGTGCATTTCATTGATCAATCCATTGGTGTCTTTGCCCGGATAGTAATAACCACCAGCAGCATAGACAAACACCTTCGGGTTGTAATGACCATCACCATAGCGTTGGGCTAGTACATCAAACAAAGGCCTGTCTTCAATCTTGGCTACCGCATCCCACACCGCCATGTCGATAGTACCCACAGCAACCGATCGCTCACCGTGACCGCCAGGCTTTTCATTGATCATCATGGTCGCCCAGACTTTGTGGGGATCTAGATTTTGACCCGTTTCATCGAGCAAGCTCGCGGGATCGGCCTCAAGCACGCGCGGCACAAATCGCTCTCTGATCAACGCGCCCTGCCCATAGCGACCATTGGAATTAAAACCATAGCCAATCACCGGGCGACCATTACGCACCACATCAGTGACCACCGCCACGACACTTAGCGTCATCTTGGAAAAATCAATATAAGCGTTTCGGATATCCGATTTAATCGGTCGGGTGGATTCAACAATGTTAATGATTTTCATGGTTAGCCAAATACAAGGGTTAAAAGAAAAGACAATGTCAGCATTAAATCACCGCAAACATGGCAATGCCAGTGTTCAGTTTCAAAACGCAAGCACTCACCCCGTCCTCAACAGCATGGCAGGGTTTAGTCGCATTTGTCCCAGCAAATAACGCGCGCCAAGCCCCAAACAAACGCCACTGACGCCAAATGCAGTGACAAATCCCGTCCAATAAAGGCCAGCAGCACTGATGTCTAATCGCCACTGAAGCAACAAAGTAGCGAGTGCACTGCCAAACAAAACCGCAAACGCTGCAGTGACCAACATAATTAGTACGTACTCCCAGATCAGCACTCGAACCAAGAGCGCGTGTCGCGCACCCAAAGCGTGCATCACCGTTGCCTCATAGATCTGGCGCGTACGGCTAGCAGCCACCACGCTGGCCAGAACCAACAAGCTCGCTGCCAAACAGATCACGGCGATCACAACCAAGCCACCACTGGCTTGAGCCAGAAGCGACCGCGTTTCAATCAGGACAGATTCGGTTCGTGCGGTCGCAATATTGGGGGCCACAAGGGCCAATTGATCTTGCAAACCAAGTGCCTCGTCAGCCGGCAACCAAGCCGCCCCAACAAAGCGGGTAATAAACGGGTCAAGCGCGCCATCACTAAAAATCGCCTCAAGCCATAGCCTGGCCTGCACACGGCGTTGCGCATAAATCGCCACCAGCTCGGCTTCTAGCGTTTGCCCCAGGATTTCAAAGGTCAGGCGATCACCAATGGCTAACCCGAGCTGATCGGCCTCACGATCTTCCATCGCAACCAGCGGTGGCCCTTGGTAGTCCGGGCGCCACCACTGACCGCGCTCAACCACCACATCATCAAAATTACCCCGGGTATCGCTTAACTTGTGCTCATCACGCGATTCACGCAAGCGTTCAATATCGTCACTATTCAAGAGTTCTTCGCCATTGACACCGATTAGGCGACCCAACACGAAGGGCGCTGTCTTGACTTCAATCAAGTCAGTCGACTGTTTCAGCACGTGGTTGAGCACCGCAAGCTGATCGGGTTGAATATCGTAGAACACCATCGCAGGCGCTTGTGCAGGCACGGTCTCGTTAACCGTACGCAGTAAAGCCACCACCACCAGCGTACAAGCCACCAGCAGCGTCAGGGCGCAACCCAAGGAAATCAAAGCCACCCGAATGGGTGAATGCGGTTGTTGCAAGCCCGCTAAGGCCAGCTGCAATGGCAAAGAGATCACACGCAACCCTTGCAACCGCTGAGCCAATCGTTTCAAAAAACGGGTGATCAGATCAAGTAGTAGCAATAAAACAGTGACCGCCCCCACAAACGCCAAACCAAACCGCGGGTCAGGCAGCGCCGCAACCAACAACGAAATGGTCGCAACAGCCACCAAAGCCGTTATTTGCTTGATCCGACGGGATGATCGTAAATCTTGACCTTCAGGACCGCGAAACAAAGCAGCGGGCGACACGGATAGCGCGCGGCCCACGGCCGGTAACGCAAACGTGCAAGCTGTCAGTACCCCGAACAACCACGCCACGGCCGCCGGCTGCCACAAACGGAGCAGAAGCAATGCTATGGGCAGTCGATCGGCCGCAAGGCTTGCACCGCCCACAGCCAATACAACGCCAAACAACGCCCCCACGGCGCTGGAAAAAGCAGCCAACAAAAACACCTGCAAAAGGACGTATGCCGCCAAGCGGGCGTCCCTTAACCCAATGGCGCGCAAGGTCGCCAAGCTTGTCAGTTTGCCGTCCAGATAAGCTTTGATGCAATTAAAGACACCCAGCCCGCCGATGAATAATGCAGAAAACCCCACCAGCAAGAGTCCCGAACCGACTTGATTCAGCACCGCTGTCATCCGGTCGCTTCGCTCATCAAAACTTCGCACCTCCACCGCAAGCGACGGAAAGGTTCTAACAAAAGCGTCACGGAATTGACCAGCTGCGCGCGCATCTGCCGTATCTGCGTCAGCCAAACGAACCCGATAACGATACTCAACCCGACTAAAGGGCTGTATCAAACCAGTGGCCGCCAAGCCTTCTTTGGCGATCAGAACCGGTGCGGCCCCCCAATCGGCTCGTAAGCTGCGATCGGGTTGACGCACGACCACCGCGCGCACAACCAACACCAGATCACCGATCGAAACCTGGTCACCCACGGCAAGTCCCAGGCGTTGTGCCAAAGCGCCGTCAATCGCCGCCCCCCACTGTCCTTTTTGCAACATCAACAAAGCTTGCAGATCCTTTTGCGGGGCCAAGTCCAGTTGCCCATAGAGCGGGTAAGCCGCATCAACACTGAACAATTCCACGAGTTGCGAACGGCCCGCTTCAGTGACCAGCATGGTTCGTAGTTCAACGACTTCAGAGACGGTGCCGCGCTCTCGCAACCACTGGCGCGCATCTCGCGCCAGTGGTTGCTGCGTTTCAAGTTCGACATCACCACCAAACAAGAGGCGCACGTCGGCACTGAGTGCATCGGACACTTGTTGATGCAGCCCGCCGCCAGCGGCCACCAATGACACCCCCAAAACCAGACTAGCCGCAAAAACCCATAGGGTTCGACCGCTGGCTCTCAGGTCGCGCCAAGCGAGATCAAGCAGGAACAGCATCATTATCCTCTACACCGATGACAGGCGGTGTTTCAAGCAATTGGCCATTGTGAAGCCGCAATACCCGGTCACAGCGTGTGGCAAAAGCCATGTCATGAGTCACCAGCACGAGCGTTGTATTCAGTTCATGGTTTAAACGAAACAGCAAATCGCGTATAGACCCAGCGGTTTTGTCGTCCAAATTACCGGTTGGCTCATCAGCCAACAGCAGACTTGGCCGATGCACCAACGCCCTAGCAATCGCCACACGCTGTTGCTCGCCCCCAGAGAGCTGGCTTGGTCGGTGAGTCGCGCGCGCCAAGAGACCCACCTTTTGCAGCATGTCGATGGCCAATTCACGCGCTTGAGCCACACCCGCCATTTGCAATGGCAAGGCAACATTGTCTAAAGCCGTCAGACTAGGCAACAAATGAAAGCTCTGGAAGACGATACCAATCGAATCACGTCTGAGATCAGCCCGCACGTCTCGCGAAAGCCCTCCTATATCAACGCCCTCAAACGCAATGTTGCCAGCATCGGCTTGCTCAAGACCCGCGAATAAAAGCAAAAGCGACGTTTTACCCGAGCCTGAGGGGCCCGTGATGGCCACCGTGGTGCCTGACGCAATGCGCAAACTTGCCCCTTGCAAGACCATGATGGGCTTGTCACCCACGACATATTGCAAGCATAAGTTCTGGGCATCGATCAGGGGCTGGGGTGGGTGGGTCATGGCGGTCACATCACAATAGGATTGATTCACTGTTTCTAGCGTTATTCTAGGTGCTGAAATAGAAGAATGCGTCAATGACAGCGCTGCATTCATAACAAACCGTTGGAACCCTACTTAAAGGCTAACAATAGGGGGGTTCGACATTGCATCAGGCACGTCTAAAGACCATTGTGGCATGTGCCAATTAAGCAATTTTCCCCTGCCCCGTGTAATATCCAAGCGCAGGTTTAAAAAGCACAGTGGCTCCAGATAGATTAGTGAGCATTTTTTTAATTTTCGAGGGATGGCCATGCACCATCAACCGACTCTGGATGTAGACATGCCCAAGGCGAGCTTTATCCCAAGATCAGTTTACCGATTCATGGCTCTGGCCGGTAACACCCTAGCTGTGCTGGGTTGTGTTGGTTTGATTCTCGGCGTGTTAGGCGCTTTTGACATGGAACTTTTTTCTTTTGGGCTGTCCTCCGGCATACGCATCATTGGTTCGGTAGCGATCGGTGGTTGCTTGCTGAGTGCGATCGGTTATGGCTTTTCTGATTACGTTAACGACTAAATCATCGCGGGAGATATATAAATGTTTAAGCGTTCCGACTTCTTCATCATCATTGCAGTGATGTTGTCCTTTATTGTTTCAGCCTACCTTTGGTTCGTTGTTAAAGACCAGGATCAAGCCATCTTCACGGCCATTTGGATTCCATCGATCTTCACCTTCGGCATCTATTTCAAGCTCTGTGCCTTGATGGGGCAAAAACGATGAGCCCAGAACATTTGCTCTACCCGGCCATATTTATTTTTTCGATGATGGTGATCGGTCTGGTTTTTACCGTGATTGAATTCACCAAGATGGGAGCGAAAAGCGACCAAAAAGAGGCAGAAGCTCAAAGTAAGCGTGACGCACGTGTTCGTTCAGATGAAAGCACTGCGAAAGACGAGTAGCCTGCCAGACAAAATTCAAACAAAACGACAGCCCACCATGAGAAAAAAAGGGTCCGTTTTTGCTAGTCTAGCCAACCATAGACTGCTGCTCGGTAGTTTGACAAATAATCGCCAACCATCATCCCAAGCAAACGATCGCCAGATACTCTTGCGTTCCTACATCGCAAGCCCCCATTGCTTGTCACCCAAATAGATCCATTGGTCAATCGTACGAATTGACACAACCGCAAGACTTTTGATCGATACCGGCAAATGTCTTGTCCGATTTCACGATTAGCATTGCCAAATGCTCGTCATATCTGAAATCAGTCATCGCTGGATTGCGGCTGACATCAAAGCATCTGCGGATGCCAGCCTTAGAGAGGCATTTGAACAACGCCAAACAAAACATAAAGCAATGGGGCAATAGCCTAGGTCTGCGTTTGCCAGCAACAATTTCGAAAACAGTTGAGCTACAAGTTGATCAATGCGTGACGATTGCTACGAAGGATAATTCAATCATTATGACGCCATGCAAACCAAAACCACATAGCTTGGAAGATCGCTTGGCAAGGTTCGATTCTTCTAAACACAGCGGCGAGGTGATGACAAACGACCAGCAGCTTGGTGCTGAAAAATGTAGAAAGTGGCTAAGAGCTGGGTTCCAGATAGAAAGACATCATCTGGATTGACTGCAATCCTCAGCAAGAGCAAGAAATGAGGGACATACATCCTTTTCTTGTCTCATCTCCAAACACCTTCAACTCAAAAACATCATTGGTCAGCGGCTTAGACTCGTCTTGCAAGCACCACGGCGGCAGCCGACCCGGCACCGACGCCTGCGCACCAAAGCCGTAACAACATTGGCAAGCGCTTGGGACCGGCTAGCGCCCGCGCTTCATCTCAATGGTGACACTCATCGGCTTGGCATTTTTGAATAACGGACAGTAGCCCTGGCGGCGCACCAAACTGCTTAATGTGATCGACTTGTTGCTGGTAATGGTGATCGACGAAGGTTTCAACGGCGGTGATCGTGGCGTAGACCGCCCGCCCCCCAAAAAGCGCTGGAATGGCACCGGTTAACCATCCCGCCAAGCGCCAGGGGCCGAGCAAACGACTGCGTTTGTCTGCCGGCAACCACTCCTCTATCAACTTTAGGTGCTCGGCTTCGGTTTTGCCGTGCTCTTGTGCAAACCGAACCAATTCGAGATTGTTTCGCCATTTCGAAACCGCCACAATGCCCTCATAAATACTGACTGCACCCGTCTCACCGGCGTGATCCGAGCGCAACTCTCTCTCCAAGTGCTTTGAAAGCACAATGCTTGCCTGCGCCTCAGGAACAGCCAACTGATTCACACTCAAACGATCCACGCTTTAATCCTAAATATCTAATTCACATCAAGCAATTGGCAATCATCCCATGGTTGCGCAGGCTACTAGCGATAACGCACATAGCTGTCAGGGCTTCAACCAAGCCCACGTTTCAGCCGTTAACTTGGCGCGTCGATGGTTGTCTCGTGCCAACTCTAACCAATCCATTTCAATGACCGTGCCGCTTACCACTGCAAAGTGGGTTTCGTCACTCAAAACGGCCGCTGTCGCCCGATCTGCATCCAACAATGCGCCCGGCGCTTCTGCGCCCAAATAATCACGCGCGGCTGGCGACTGCTTGACGGACTGCCAAAGGGTTTGCACATAAGGGCCCTCGGTCGCAACCGATGCCGTCACTGTGACACGAAGCTGCCAATGCAAGCGATCACTCCAAAACACAAACTGTGCCCGAGGCCGATGCGCCAAATCGGCCACTTTTTCGCTGCGACGATCGGTATATATCTCCAAAACACCCGCCACGGCGTCCACCCGGCGCAAAACCACCGTTCGTGCATTCACAAAACCGTTTGCGCTAGCTGTTGCAAACACTGGCGTGCGCCACGCGTGGTGACGGTCTTGACTGGCTCGCCCAAGCTCTTTCCAGATCTGATAGCGGATTTCCTCGGGCGTTTCAAAGTGAGTTTTCATGAAAAAGACAAAACAGGAGAGCGAAAACAGAGAATTGCGTTTTTAACCGAATTGTTTGGCACAATAGCTTAGCAAATCAAAAAAGCCTCAAATCACAACTATCATCACTTAGAAAATCGCCATGACGCGTCGCAACTCGCCTAGAGACATCAAGGCCCTTGATGATCTGAGCACCTTGGATAGAATTGTTGTCGACAAACGCCAACAACAACGGGCATCGGCCAAAAAAACAGGCGTAATCGCCATTACGAAAAACAATTCATCCGTAACGCACTGACCCAACGGCTTGATTGATGAAGACACAGCAAAAAACGAAAGGCCCAAGCGATAAACAGCCATGACCAAAGCTTCTCACCAAGACAACGCATCAATATTAAAAGGTGGGCTAGCGGGCGGTTATCGACGCCAAAACTGTGTCGCTACCGGTTGGTGGCACGTCAACACCGCTGCTTAAAGCACCCAATTGACGGACTTTTTCTGCGCGCTCAGCGTCTGTCAGTTCGTAACAACGCGGGGCTCTATCGGGTTGGCGCAAGTGCTCTAACCCTCTGTCAAAGAAGAAACCAAACATGATCATCTATCCTAGGCAAAACCACACCGCAACGGCCAATACCATTGCGAGATCCAACCAGTAGAAGATAAGATCAGACTTTTATCCACCAAAGAACCTTAAATTGATACTACTTGTATTCATATGACCTGTCGACGACTAAGTTGTAACGCATAAAATCATCCAACGGACCCACCAAATTTTTTCAATATGTCTTACAAAAGCCATGCCATTTAGGCTATTTTCGCGAAAATAACCGCAGGTCATCAACAGCGTCTTATCAGTCCCCAAGTCATCAAAGAACGCAGGGTTATGGTGCGATTTTCATGGGTATACTTGAATTCTGTCATTAACCAAATTCACCAAATTCCATTGGATTGGAGCCCGTCGCACTTGATGTCAATCCCCTTTTTGCGTACCCATCCGCAACCCACGTTTGATCACAGCTGTGACCGCTTTGTGTTTGGCTTTGATTCTGAAGCAGCGACTGCTGTTGGTATAAAGCGCATTCTGACAAGCAAATCAAGTGCCGCTCTCACGCCGCATTCTTTATTCAAAAAACACACCACAACCCGTTTGGCATTGCATCGCTGTTGCACGTCTTCGGTCGGGTTGCATAAAGGAATGTCATGAAACAAATCACGCAGCCGATCTTGCGCGATATTGTGCTGGTCGGTGGCGGTCACACCCATGTGGGGGTGCTTCGGAATTTTGCGATGAAGCCCATGCCAGGCGTGCGTCTGACCGTGGTTTGCCGTGATACGCACACGCCTTACTCTGGCATGTTGCCTGGTTATGTTGCGGGTCATTACACCTACGATGAGGTACACATCGATTTGCGCCGCTTGGCAGAGTTTGCCGGCGCGCGGTTTTTTCGTAGCGAAGTCGTGGGCCTTGACCGTCATGCCCATGAGGTTCTTTGCCGCGATCGCCCAGCGGTTCGTTACGACCGGCTCTCGATCAACATTGGCTCTACCCCCAAGCTCACCGACGCTGGCGGCAACGGCACGCGTGCCGTTGCCGTCAAACCCATCCGTCAATTCAACGAGCGATGGCTGGCGCTACTGGCGCGCGTGCAAACACGACCCGGACCGATGCACATTGCTCTAGTGGGCGGTGGCGCAGGAGGGGTCGAATTGCTGCTCGCCATGCAACACCGCTTGCGCCATGAATTAAACCTTCTTGGCCAAGACCCCAATGCGCTGACGTTCAGTTTATTTACCCGCGGCGCCAGCATTTTGCCGACCCACAACCGCTCAGTACAGCAGCGCTTTACGCGCACGCTTCAATCCCGTGGTGTGGCCTTGCATGCGAATGCTGCCGTTACCGCCGTAGACGACCAAGGCTTAACAACCATCAGCGGCGAGCACCATTTGGCCGATGAAGTGATTTGGGTGACCCGCGCCGGTGGCGCGAGTTGGCTTAAAGACACTGGACTGGCGCTTGATGCCGACGGGTTTATTGAAGTCACCGACACGCTGCAAACAGTCACCGATCCTGATATTTTTGCCGCCGGTGACATTGCCACCATGATCAACCATCCCCGCGAAAAAGCGGGCGTCTTTGCCGTGCGTCAAGGCCCTCCTCTGGCGCGTAACCTGCGCCTGTCACTTGAGGACAAGGCGCTGCGCGACTACCACCCGCAGCGTCGCTGGCTGGCACTGATCAGTACTGGCGACCAATATGCCGTGGCTTCGCGTGGTGGTTTTTCCGCATCGGGCGCCTGGCTGTGGCGCTGGAAAGACCACATCGACCGGCGTTTCATGGCCAAATTCAATGACTTACCCGCCATGCAAGACAAGGCAAGCGCATTGCCCAGATCAACAGTCGCATTGGCCGGCGAAGAAGCCCAGCAGGCCATTTCAGCGATTGCTATGCGCTGTGGCGGCTGCGGCGCAAAAGTCGGTGCCACCACCCTATCTCGGGCGCTGGGTGCACTGCGCCCTGTTGAGCGCGACGACGTGGTGATCGGCCTGCACGCGCCCGATGATGCCGCGGTCGTTCGCGTGCCTCCTGGCAAAGCCATGGTGCACTCGGTTGACTTCTTTCGCTCATTCATTGATGACCCATATATATTTGGTCAAATTGCTGCCAACCACGCGCTAGGCGATATCTTTGCCATGGGTGCCGAAGCGCAATCTGCGACTGCGATTGCCACCGTCCCACAAGGCCTCGAATCCAAAGTCGAAGACACCCTGTTTCAGATGATGTCGGGTGCCTTAGAGATACTCAACGACGCCAACTGTGCACTGGTTGGGGGACACACCGGCGAAGGCCAAGAGTTGGCGCTGGGCTTTGCCATCAATGGCTTGATCGACGATCAGCCGGACCAAATCATGCGAAAAGGGGGTATGCGCCCAGGCGACGTTTTAATCCTGACGAAGCCGATCGGCACAGGCACCTTGTTTGCCGCGCATGCGCGCTTGGAAGCCAAGGGCCACTGGATTGATGACGCCTTGCAATCCATGCGCCATTCCAATCGCTTGGCGGCCGAATGCCTGCGCCGGTTTGGCGCCACCGCTTGCACCGATTTGACCGGTTTTGGGTTGCTGGGGCACTTGGTCGAAATGACACGACCCTCTGAAGTGGACGCCACCCTCTTTCTGCCCGCACTACCGGTCTTAGCCGGGGCCGAAGAAACCGTGGCCGCTGGTATTTTGAGCTCTTTACAACCCGCCAACGTGCGTTTGCGCCGGGCGATTCGCAACCCTGAAGCGACGGTTAAACATCCCCGCTACCCCTTGATATTTGACCCACAAACCGCGGGCGGCTTGTTGGCCAGTATCCCTGCTGACCAAGCCGATGCTTGTGTGCGCGAACTCATCGCGCTCGGTTACCCGCGCACGAGCATCATTGGCGCCATCCACCCGCAGGGCGATGCCCTCGAACCGATTACGCTCAAAGACTAAGCCGATGGATCACTGCCAACAAAGCCGCTTGTTCAGCCTCCGGGGTGTGGCGTGGGGCCAGTGCCTGACACCTGTCAGTCAACACGGCTCGAAATACCAAATCAGACTCAAACCGTGTCAACAACCCTGCCAAGGCAACCGAATCGCCAGCCGGAAAAAGACCGGGATAGTCTTGCCCGAGCAACCCGGTGTTACCAGGAATATCGCTGGCGATAACCGGCAATCCTGCCACGCAAGCCTCAGAGACCACGTTGGCTCCACCCTCCATCACGGAGCTGATCACCATGGCGTGACTTCGTGCGTACAAACGACGAATCGCCGTTTGCGAGACCTCACCCAACCAGCTGTAACGCGTGTTATCACTCATCTGCGCTTGTGCCGCCAGCACCCAGTCCGAAGTGTGGGCACCACCGGCCTGCACGATTCGGATGCGCGAGGCTGTCGGCAACAACCGCGCCGCCTCAGCGGTGCGCAAACTGTCTTTTTCTTCACGCAAATGCCCAACCACACAGATCGTGACCGCTCGGTCCGACGGCCTGGGGTAACTTTTGGGCAAAGGCAGTGCCGATTGACGAACGGTATGCAAAATAGCGTGGAATTCGGCGGGGATGTCATGGGCCACATGATCATGCAACCCAATCAACGCGCTGGCATGATCCAGGCTCGCACGCGTCACCAGAGGGTGACTGTGCTGAAAACGATAAATATCAGTACCCGTGAGCACCACAATCAAGGCTCGATCGGGAAAGCGTTGCGCAAACGCAGCGATACTGCTTGCGCTGCGCCAAGCATGCAGAGCGATCATCAAATCATACGGTCGGTCATCAGCGCCCCATTGTTCGAGCACATTGACCTGATGCCCCGCCGCCCGCAACAATCTCGACCACCGCGCGGCTGTCGCACGGTTGCCGGCACGCGAGCGCGGAGGCGCTGGTGTCACCAAAGCAATTTTCATGACCAATCACCGTGCAGGAGAGCACAATGATAACCACACCACCCACTCATCGCCTGACCTCCGACATGCTGATTGCCATGCTTGACAATGCCCGTCAGCGCACACTTGAACTCACCGAGGATTTGCCAGTTGAACGCCACTTAGGACCCAAGCTTAGCACTGTAAATCCCCCTCAGTGGGAGATCGGTCACGTCGGTTTTTTCCATGATTATTTTGTGCTTCACAAGTTCTATGGCTTGCCGAACTATCAAATCCCCAATGCCCAAGCGCTCTACGACTCAATGGGGGTGGCACACGATAAACGATGGACGCTTGACTTACCTAGCATGGACGATACGTTTGGCTACTTGCGAACGGTTCGCGACGCCATGGTTAGCCGATTGCCAGAAGGCTTAACCGATTCAGCCACCAGTTATGTTTGGCAGTTGGCCACGTTTCATGAAGACATGCATGGCGAGGCCTTTGCCTACACCCGCCAAACCTTAGCCGATCCGATGCCCGTGATCGCCCCACCAACTGGTGGCTTGGCCCCACTGGATGAAGGCGGTCTAGAGGGCGAGGTGTTTGTTCCTGGTGGCGAACACACGCTTGGGGCAGATGAGACCGTTGGCTTTCGATTTGACAACGAAAAGCCCACTATCACCCAAGCTTTTGACCCATTCACCATTGACATCGCCCCGGTTACCAATGCCGCATTTGAGCGTTTTGTTGAGGCTGGTGGTTATGAAAACCCCACCTATTGGTCACCCGCCGGGTGGGCCTGGCGCGATACTCAAGCGCTTAGCGCACCACGTTACTGGCGCCATGATGGTGTCAATTGGCAAGTCCGTGTCTTTGACCGCTGGCAATCTTTACCTCCCCATGCGCCCGTTAGCCATGTCAGCCAACACGAAGCCCAAGCATATTGCCAATGGGCAGGTCGTCGTTTACCGACTGAACTCGAATGGGAGGTGGCTGCAAGCCGCCAAGCCGTGGGGCAGACACTCAGCCCGCACAAAACACTTTATCCATGGGGCAATGAACCCCAAGGTTCATTGCTGGCCAACACCGATGGTTATCGAGTCGGTTGTGTCGACGTCGCCGCTTACCCAGACGGTGACAGCGCCCTGGGTTGCCGTCAAATGCTAGGTAATGTTTGGCAATGGACCTCAAGCCTATTCAAACCCTATCCTGGCTTTAACGCTGACCTCTATGCCGAGTATTCTGAGCCTTGGTTTGCCGACGGGCGCATGGTGCTTCGGGGCGGCTCTTGGGCCACGCGCAGTCGTTACTTAAACAACAATACGCGTAATTTTTTCCCACCGGAGCGTAATGACATTATCGCTGGGTTTCGCACCTGTGCGCTTTAATCCAATCACACCTAAATTTAAGGAAAACCCCGTGAAAGCTCTTTTGTGTGCATTCGTACTCAATCTGTTTCTATTGCTACCTGTTAGCGCCCAAGTGCTTGTCTTTACCGCCATTCCTGATGAGGATGAAAGCAAACTCCAAGAGCGCTTTGGCCCAATGGGCGAATACCTGTCAAAGGCCCTCAACGTTGAAGTTCGCTACGTACCGGTGAAGTCCTACGCCGCAGCTGTCAGCGCGTTTCGTAATGATCAGGTCCAGCTCGCGTGGTTTGGTGCGTTGTCTGGCGTTCAAGCACGCGCCACGGTACCCAACTCACAAGCCTTGGCCCAAGGCACTGAAGATCAAGCGTTTTGGACTTATCTGATTGCCCACAAAAGCACTGGTCTAGAAGCTGGTGACGTCATTGATGAGCGTATGCGTGGCATGACGTTTACTTTCGGTTCAAAAAGCTCGACCTCAGGCCGACTGATTCCCGAGTTTTACTTGACCGAGCGCTTTGGCGAATCACCGGACAAGGTGTTCGAGCGGGTCGGTTACAGCGGCAATCACAGTCGCACCCTGCGCTTGGTGGAAAGTGGTAGCTACGCCGTGGGCGCCATCAACTATGCGGTTTGGGATCGTGAGCTTGCCGCAGGAAAAATTGACACCGATGCCGTCAAAGTCATCTGGAAGACGCCCGCCTATCCCAACTATCAGTGGAGTATTCGTGGGGATGTGGACGCGCGTTTTGGCGCAGGATTTACCGATAAAGTCAAAGCCGCGCTGTTGGCGATGGATGATAAGACGTTGCTAGAGAGCTTCGCACGCAGTGCTTTCATCCCCGCACAAAACTCAGACTACGAGCCTATCAAGCGAACCGCTCAAGAGGTGGGTTTAATCGACTGATGAGCGCCCTTATTCTGGACCAAGCCTATGCTGATTACGGCGGCACCCCTGTCTTAGGACCGATTGATTTACACATCAAGCCCGGTGAGCATGTGGCGCTCGTGGGTCGCAGTGGTGCGGGCAAATCAACGCTGCTGTCGCTACTGCATGATCGCCGTCGTCGTGACATCGCGCTCATCCCACAACATCTAGGCTTGGTCGAAACACTCAGCGTGTTTCACAACGTCTACATGGGGCAACTGCCCAGCCACTCGGGCGCTTACAACCTGATCAACCTGATTCGACCCTTTCGCCGTCAGGTCTTGGCAGTGACTGCCGTGCTCGAACAATTGGACATGGCATCAACCCTTTGGACGCGTGCCGGCGAACTCTCGGGCGGTCAACGCCAGCGTGTGGCAGTTGCCCGGTCGTTGTTTCAAAGTGGCGATGTGCTGTTGGCCGACGAGCCGGTGTCCGCGCTTGACGGGCCACGCTCTGAAGCGGTCATGCAAGCGCTCACCTCGCAATACACCACCACCATCATTGCCATGCATGATCTCGATTTGGCCCGTCGATATGCCAGCCGTCTGATTGGCATTCAAAACGGCATCATTGCCTTAGATTCGCCGAGCCATACGGTTAATAGCCACGACCTCGATGCGCTCTACTAGTCAAGACCACACCCGCTGGAGCGCGCTATCAGCACCACTGGTGCGCACCAGTTTATGGCTGTTTGGGATTGCGTTGATTTGTGTTTGGTTGGCTGACCTTCAAATCCGTTCCATCTCCCCTTGGGCAGAATTGGGCCGGCTTGGCCGTGGTTTGATCCAGCCTGAATTTGCGACTTTTGACACCGCCATTGTTGCCCTGCTGCGAACGGTTGCCTTTGCGTTTACCGGCGTGGGTGCCGCTGCCATTTTGGGCATGGGCTTGGCCTTTATTTTTCATTACCGCCTTGTGCGCACGGTTTGCGCGTTTGTTCGCGCCATCCATGAGCTTTTTTGGGCATTGATTTTTTTGCAGTTTTTTGGTCTTCACCCCATCACCGGCGTGCTGGCCATTGCACTGCCCTACGCGGCGACGTTTGCCCGCGTCTACAGCGAAATTCTTGAGGAAGGTGATCAACGCCCCGTGCTGGCGCTGCCTGCTGGCAGCGGCATCATTTCAACGTTTTGGTATGCCCGAGTGCCCGATCTTTGGGCGCACCTGATCAGCTACACCAGCTACCGCTTTGAGTGCGGCATGCGCTCAAGTGCTGTGCTTGGCTTTGTCGGTATGCCCACGCTTGGGTTTTACCTCGAAAGTGCTTACGGCGAAGGTCTATACGGCGAAGTTGGCATGCTGTTGATCATGTTTTTGGTGACCATCGCCAGCATCAGGCTTTGGGTACGCCCAAAGCTGGTCGTCCCTTATCTCTTGGCCGCGCCTTTTTTTCTGGGTACGGGTTTGCCGATTGTTTGGGGCAATGCCACGCGTTTCATCACCGAAGACATCATCCCTGCGCCACTGCGAAACGGCGAAGGACTGGCGGGCTTGGGCCCTTGGTTGGGTGATCTGCTGTGGAACCAAGCCTTGCCTGGGGTCGGCACCACGATAGTGCTCACACAAATTGCCCTGGTGGGCACTGGCATCATTGCTTTGTTAAGCTTTCCAATGATTTCGCGGCTGTTTGTTACCCGCAGTGGCCAAGTCGCCGGGCATGGCCTGTTGGTGATTGGCCGCTCCATCCCAGAGTACTTGCTGGCTTACATCTTGCTGCAGCTCTGGGGGCCTTCCATGCTGCCAGCTGTGGTGGCTTTGGCCATTCACAACGGTGCCATCATTGGCCACTTGATCGGCCGTCAAAGCAATACCCTGATGCTCCGACCTGACGCTGTCAGTGGCTTTAATCGCTATACCCATGAGGTGGTACCCAGACTCTATCGGTCGTTTCTTGCCTTCTTGCTCTACCGCTGGGAGATCATCATGCGTGAGACCGCGATTCTTGGGATTTTGGGGATCACCACGCTTGGATTCTATGTCGACAGCGCCATTCAAGAATTACGCTTTGATCGGGCCATGGTGCTGATATTAATCACCGCACTGCTAAATATTGGCGTTGACGCTCTGGCGCGCACCATTCGCCGCCACCTGCAGTTACGCACGACGCCAACCGCTCAAACACCGATTCAACCTTGAGGTCTATTTGTCATGTCCACGACCAACCCACCATCAGCCGACACCCAAAACCTGCAGCAGGCACTGCTTGAGGCACTGATCCGATCCGATCACCGCATTTCACCTGTCTGGTTTTATGACCACCGAGGATCAGCGCTGTTTGAGGACATCACACAGTTACCAAGCTACTATCCCACGCGAACGGAAATCAGTATTCTCGACGATAATTTGGAAGCGATTGCCAAAGCCATCGGCAGTAATCGCTTGGTGGTCGAACTCGGCAGCGGCTCAAGCCGCAAGACCGTGCCTTTACTGAAGGCCCTTGACCAGCCGGCGGGCTATGTGCCTGTCGATATTTCAGCTGACTATCTGCATCAAGCCGCTGATGACCTATCCCAACAACTGCCGGGTTTGCCTGTCATACCGCTCGTTGCTGATTTCACGACGCCGTTTGCACTACCCCAGACGCTGCCTGCCCATAGCAACCGTTTGGGCTTCTTCCCGGGTTCAACCATTGGGAACCTCACCGCACCAGAAGCGCAGTCCTTGCTAAAGCACTGCCACACGGTTTTGGGTGACGACGCTGCTTTTCTGATTGGCGTTGACTTAGACAAATCGCCCGAAGTGCTGATTCCCGCCTACGACGACCCCGAGGGTGTCACGGCTGAATTCAATCGTAACCTGCTCGTGCGAATCAATCGCGAACTGGGGCTTGATATCGATGTACAAGCCTTTGCGCACGAGGCACGCTACTTAACCAATCCCGCGCGAATCGAGATGCATTTGGTCGCCACCACCGATCAGACCATCAACGTCGACGGCCAAAACCACACTTTGGCCGCCGGCGAAAGCTTTCACACCGAAACTTCTCACAAATACACCATCGAAGGCTTCGCACAGCTCGCCCAACAAGCTGGCTGGCAATTGACCCAACACTGGTGTGATGCCCAAAACCGCTTCGCCGTCCTACTTTTGAAAGCAGCTGAAAATCAATAGGGCAAAAGAAAAAGGACAAAAACCAAACACAACATCCAAACACAACATCCAAACACAGCAACTTTCAGCCTCACTGCCAATGGCCAAACCCGCTCGATCCCGCATCAAAGCCTGCGAACACTGCAAAGTGGAAAGTTCTACCTTGTATCGGGTCGCGTACGATGGATCAGGCGCTTGGGCACTGATCTGCAACCCGTGCCGCGCCAAATTAGAACACCAACCCTTCTACCGCTACGGCGGCACCTGGAAAGCAGACAAGCGCCATTAAGGTTGAAAGGTGTGGCAAACAATCAAGCGCGCATCTTTAAAGGGTCAGCGATTTTTTGCCGGCAGAACCAGGCAATTAATACTCACCTGAATAACTCACTTTGCGAACCCAAACGGGCTAATCGCAGAATAGGATCCTCTGGCTGTTTGTAAATCAGCAGCAAATCTGGCTTGATATGACATTCTCGGTACCCTGACCAATTACCAACCAAATAATGGTCTTTCTTATTTAACGGCAGTGCCTCGTCTATGACCAAGAGATCGAGCACACCACCAAGTAAGTCGTCAATATCTCTGCGATGCCGAGGTGTTGCCTTAATGCGCTTGTAGTCTTTCTTAAAGCTTTTTGAGTATTCAATCGAGCGCATTCAAATCCGCCAACAATTTACTGACCGACGTCACCTTTTTAGCCTTGCCTGCTTCAAGCTGTTCTAGCACTTTACGGGTCGTCGCATTGGGCACCTTCACATCAAATGGCAGACGATGCTCAGTGGCTATTCGTAGCATCAGCAATCGAATGGCATCAGAAATCGTCAGGCCCATGGCCTCAAGTGCTTTGGTCGCTAACACTTTGGTACCAGAATCTATCCGAGCCCTTACGTAAGTATCGGCTGAACTCATGATGTACCCCTAATGATTGGTTTCTAATTAATTTGTGAATTATAGTCTTAATGTAGTCACATTGTGACTACAAATGTTAAAAAATTTCCGCCTTCCCCACCCTTGCAGGCGAAACAGGATGGCAATTTGGGAGGACACAGGTGTGATTCGCAGAATTGGCTTCAAACGCAATCCAGTTGTTGGCAACCAAAAAGAAGGCTAGGTTGAACAACGTCCCAATCGTTTTCAGCTTTGAAGGCTCACACAAGCCAAACCCAAGCCATTGACACCTAACGCTAAGGCAGTACCTCAAAAACAGACAAGCGACACTGAGATTCAATGTCCCTTGTTTTCAGCGGCGCTGTTTACGTTGATGCACTCAGGGGTAGCGCTGTTCCAATCATCGAGTCTCGAGTCACCAGCTCAGCGAGCGCCTCTTCACTGAGATGCGCGGTATTGGCAGGCTGGTAGGGCAGCACCAAAAACCGCAAGTCTGCTGTGCTGTCTGAGACGCGCACCTCGACATCATCGGGTAAGTGAGTGCCAAACTCAGCCAACACCTGACGGGGCTCACTGACGACACGCGATCGATAATCGACAGATTTGTACCAAGCCGGCGGTATACCCAACAACATACGCGGGTAGCAGGAACAAAGGGTGCAAACAACCACGTTGTGGACGGCGGGTGTGTTTTCTAAAACGACCAGATCCAGTGGTGTCGTGATGTCCAATCCAAACGAGTCGTTAATGGCCTCAAGTGGCTGCGCAATGAGCTGCGCTTTAAAAACAGGGTCAACCCAAGCTTTGGCAACGATTTTGCTACCAATCATGGGCGTTAAGCTGTCTTGGTAGTCAATTTGCCGATGCAATTCATCCGCCGTGATAATGCCCTTTTCATGAAGCAACTCGCGCACAGCGGTTTGCAACAAGACCTCGTAGCGATCGTAATGGTCCTCGTCATCTGGCGCCGCAGGCGCATGGGGGTGGTCGTGGCCGTGATCATGATCGTGCCCATGGTCATGATGATTGTCGTTATGGGGGTGACTCATTTGTCTACTCCGGGTATCGGGTCAATCCAGTGGTCATAGATGTCGGCCACCACCGTGTCATTGGGACCGCCCTGGTAATCGGGCCAAACATCCTTTTGTTTGAATCGGATTCGGTACAAAACCCGCAGGGGTAGCCCTGGCTTATGAAATGCCAGCAGTGAGGGGTCTCGGTAGCACCCTCGCACCTGCGCGATCTCGCCTTTAACGCCACGCAAATAAAAAGGCGTGCGGCAGTGCGCTTCTGGCGGCTGTTGGCGAACGATCACTGGCGTGCCCTCAGCCAGCGCCTGACCCGGGCGCGGTGGCATCGCGTTCATAGTGACCCCGTTTGTTTGTAACGTTCTCGTAAAATTGCAATCCGATCCTCAATCTCCTTGGCAGAGACCAATTGCTGCTCGATCACCAAATCGCGCACCGCACGCATCCACTTGTCGTAGTACGGCAGATTTCGGTAATCCTCTTCCGTGTTGGACTCAATGGCGCGACGCATGGCGTCTGTTGTGAAAGCGGCTAGCTTCTCACCGGTCAGTAACTTTTGCAGCGCATCAACCCGCTTTTCGTGCAGCGTGCTGGGATGCTCATCCAAACAAATCGGACCCGCGGGTTGCCCGCCTAAATCATTCACTTTTCGATCAGACACCTGTGACTCCTGTTAAATGCCACTGCTTCAGCACACACGGTAACAACTTGGCATTACCCATTATTTTTTTATTCAATCTGTTACTTATCACTGGATTCTAGGACCATGCGCACTGAAAAACAATGCCAAGACTGAAAATCTTCAACGAAATTTGGCGCAACTCTCATCGATTGCGCCAGCGTCAGACGAGACCTGATGACGTGTCAATATTTCTGTTGGTTCAAACGACTGATCCAATTCAGAATAAACCTGTCCACAGTCGTACTAACAGTCAGCCCAACACGCTCTTGAAAGGTTTTTCTGTTGAAGTACTGCAAGTGGTACAGGTCGGCATCCTTGGCCCTTGCGGTCAGATACTCATCACTGGTTTTTAATTCATCAACCAGTTGGTTTTCTAAGGCATTCACACCCAACCAAACTTCGCCTGTGGCCACTTTGTCGATGTCTAATTGTGACCGATAACGGGCCACGAAGCTTTTAAACAGTTGGTGCGTGACCTCTAAGTCTTGCTGAAACTTTTCACGGCCCTTTTCTGTGTTTTTACCCAATACCGTTAACGTGCGCTTGTGTTCTCCTGAGGTCAGAATCTCATAATCAATGTCGTATTTATTTAGCAACCGGTGCAAATTGGGGATTTGCGCAACAACACCAATCGAGCCCAACATGGCAAACGGTGAGCTGATAATTTTGTTACCAATACAAGCCATCATATAACCCCCACTGGCTGCGACTTTGTCGATGCAAATGGTCAGTGGTATGCCCGCTTGACGTATGCGAACCAGTTGTGAGGCGGCCAGTCCATAACTGCTCACCAAGCCACCACCACTTTCTAGTCTTAACAACACTTCATCGTTGGTTGTGGCCACACCCAATAACGCTGTGATTTCGTGGCGTAAGCTGTCTGTTGCGGTCGCTCTGATATCGCCATCAAAATCCAGCACAAACACGCGCGGCTGACTGGATTTGCTTTGTTTTTCTAGCTTGACGGTTTTGGCTTTGTCTTTGATGAATTTTTTGGCTTGCTTTTTATCCAAAATCGACAGCTCTAGCCGCTGCTGCAAATTCAAGAAAAAATCATTGAGCTTTCTTACTCGAAGTTGGCCTGGCAATTGCCGCCCGCGGCGACGCATTGACGATATCGCGCCCAACACAATCATGATGGCAATGCCCAAGGTACCTACCTTGGCCAAAAACTCGAGGTAATTAGAGAAAAATTCCATGCCGGCGTCCTTAGAAAAAAACAGTGTTTGAAGACCAATCACCAAACACTCGGTATTGTGGATTAAAAGAGAAAAGGCCACCAAACCCATTCATCACACCGCCCCATAAAGGGTCAACCGAGGGTCAAACCAAGGGCACATCTGCCCAACTGGTGGTGTAGTTCGGCGATTTGCGTTCTTGCTTCATCTGCCAGCCTGAGCGCCCGCCTTGGGTTGAGACATTGACCGAGCCTCGCCCATAGCGGGCATTGAGTGTGTCAAGTGCGTCCATCAGTTTGTGCTTGTTGGTGTCCGTATCTTGCAACAAATCGCCTTGCTGCTGCGTGACGGGGCTGATTTCACTTAACATGATGCCAGCCTTTTTGTACGGGTACTCGGGTTTGAACATGCGCTCGCACAGAAAAGCGGCCCACCGATTCACAACCAAAGAATCGTTGGTGGGATAAGGCAGTGGCACAGCTAGGCACGGGGCGTATTGGGGCAAATCGGTACGAAACCGATTGGTGCTTAAAAACACCTGTACCACCGACGCATGGCTGTGTTGCGCACGCAGTTTGGCACACGCATTGGCCGCGAAGGTCGAGAAGGCTTCCTTCAAAACAGACAGCTCATTGACCATGGTGCCAAACGAACGACTGGAGATGATCTGCTTCTTATCAGCTTGCACTTCTTCCAACTGAATACAGGATGTTTCTTGTAATTCGCGTTGCGTCTTTTCCATCACGACACCAAACGCTGCTCGCAGGGTGGGCGTGTGGGCTTCTCGCAAATCGAAAGCAGTGGTGACACCGTGACGCGCCAAGCGCTCAGTCAATCGACGTCCAACACCCCACACCTCGCCCACCGGCAGATGCTTAAGCAAATTGGCCTTTTGTAAGTCGGTCAAGGCGTTGTAATTAAAAACACCTTTAGACCTCGGGTGCTTTTTGGCGACATGATTGGCCAGCTTAGCCAAGGTCTTGGTCGGGCCCACACCGACACACACCGGCATGCCCGTCCACATGCCCAAGCGCGCTCTGATGGCATAGCTCACTTCTCGCAGCTTAGGCATACCCGTGAGATCAACAAAGGATTCATCGATTGAGTAAACCTCACAGTGTGGAGAAAAGCCCTGCAAGATCGTCATCACACGATTGGACATGTCAGCGTACAACGCATAGTTGCTGCTTAAGGCCAAGATGCCATGCTCTTCAGCCAGTGCCTTGCACTCGAACCACGGCTGCCCCATTTTGATACCGAGGGCTTTGACCTCGTTTGAGCGCGCGACCACACAACCATCGTTGTTTGACAAGACAACGATCGGCACCCGTGCCAAGTCTGGCCGAAAAATCCGCTCGCATGACACGTAGAAGTTGTTGCAATCCACTAGGGCCAGCGCCAGGGCTTGTTTACGCATCGGTAACATGGCGTCAATACAACTTGTGCAGATTGTGCGTGACCACACCCCAAATCACCAGCTCCTCACCGTCCTTGACGATCGTGGGTGGGTACAGCGGGTTTTCTGCGATCAGCTTGACCACACCGCCACGGCGATGCAAACGTTTAACGGTGTAATCGTCATTCAACACCGCCAGCACAATGTTGCCGTGCCTTGCTTCAATCGAACGATCCACGATCAACTCGTCACCTTCGTATATGCCGATACCATTCATCGAGTCACCCTTGACTCTAAAGATAAAGGTGGCCTCTTTGTTACGAATCAGGTGTTCATTGAGGTCCAAGCGCTTGCGCGTGTGATCAGCCGCCGGCGACGGAAAACCAGCCCAGACAGGCCAAGTGCACATCTGCAGCCAAGTCTTGGCCTCAGGCACATGTAACTGTTGCGGAGTTGAAAGGCCAGTTGTTGTCATGCCCTAAATGTACTGTATATTTATACAGTACATCAAGTACACACTACCGCGCTCAGCACGCACGGACGGCGCTCTGAATCCTCGATTGGATGGACAAACTGGGTTGAGCACCGATATTAATCCTAATACACTAACCCGAGGCGTTTCAAATGTGAAATGCCGGATAAGGAGAGATAAAATGAGCAAAGCACCAAGCCTGGTCGCACTGGTGGCCGCCGCGATCTTGATGTTGCCACTTTCCCCGGCCAATGCCGCCGACTTGGTGGAGAAGGTCCAAGCCCTCGGCAAGATTGAGGCGAACATCTGGGAGGCCGCCGCAGCGGTATATTTTCATCTGGCCGATGACGATAGGGAAAGCCAGAAAACCACCACAACCGACTTCCACGACGATGTGGAGACCGTCCATCGCCAAATCAAAAAGCTGGAGGAGATGGGTCTCAGTGAAAAGGAGGCGACGCGCTTCGCCAGGATAAAAGAGCACTGGGAGGAGGTCCAGCATCGGGCCGAAGCTCTTCTGGCCGTCGACCCTGGTAGCAAGGCTGCCATGGAGGCAGAGCATGCCCGCTTACTCCAGTACTGGCACGCCACCGAGAAACTGGACCACGAAATCGACCAGTTCATCGTCGACCTGGCCGGCGAGCACTGAACCACGGAAAAGGGAACTCCACTCCTTAGGCTCAACGCGTCAACCAGTTTCCGATTCAGCAGTTAAACCGGCGTCAGAACTAATCGCAGAACCCCGAAACTGTAAAGCTCGGCACTTAATCTGACGGACAAGCTACTCAGCGGCACAGGTGGTCAGTTTTCAACCGGCGTCAACAGCGTGTGCACAAACGTGTTGTCTTTGCGCTTTTTTGTTGTGACTGTTCCAAAAGCACCAAGATATTTACTCGTCACGCAAGGAAAAACTGACAGGGTAATATTAAGGTAGCATCATCACAAATTTTTTAATCGAATCATAAGAAATGTAAGCATTCCAGAAAGAGATTT
>CALBEY010000094.1 GCA_937888805.1 uncultured Burkholderiaceae bacterium | reverse complement strand
CAGCCCGTTGAGTTTGAGCGCCAAGAGAGCTTGCGCGAAGTGCACCGCATCGCAGAGTTGCGACTGAATGCGCTGTTTGGTGTGACGCCTGAGCTGGGTAATTTGGTGTGGGATTGGTGCGAGACATTGGCGGCGATCAGTGAGCCGGGCTATGTGGATCGCGGTGAATTGACCGTGACATATTTGACGGCCGAGCATCAGGCGTGTGCGGCCCAACTGAAGCAGTGGATGAAAGACGATTGTGGCTTTGATTCAGTCACGGTTGATGCGGTGGGTAATGTGGTGGGGGTGTATCACGGTCAAGATCCGGAATCCCCGCGCTTGATGACGGGTAGTCACTTTGATACGGTGCGTAACGGTGGCAAGTACGACGGTCGCTTGGGGATCCTGGTGCCCATGGCGTGCGTGCGTGAACTGTCACGTCAGGGCAAGCGCTTGCCATTTGGTATTGAAGTCGTGGCTTTCTCAGAAGAAGAGGGCCAGCGCTACAAAGCGGTGTTTTTGGGGTCAGGCGCATTGACCGGTGCGTTTAACAACGCTTGGCTTGATCAAACCGATGCCCAAGGCATCAGCATGCGTCAAGCCATGGCTGATGCTGGTTTGAATATCGATGACATCCCGAGCTTAAAACGTGACCCCGCCAAATACCTTGGGTTTGTTGAAGTGCACATCGAGCAAGGGCCTGTGTTGAACAGCCAAGACTTGCCACTGGGTGTGGTGACTTCGATTAATGGTGGTTTGCGCCTTTTGGGTGAAATCGAAGGCATGGCCAGCCACGCTGGCACCACCCCCATGACCATGCGCAATGATGCCGCCGCTGGTGTGGCCGAACTGATTCTGTACCTAGAAGAACGCGCTTCATCAGTGCCTGATCTGGTCGGCACTGTCGGTCAACTCGAAGTGCCCAACGGTTCGATCAACGTCATCCCTGGGCGCTGTCGTTTCAGTCTGGATATTCGCGCGACCACTGACGAGGTGCGTAACGCCTGCGCCGAAGACGTTAAAGCGGCGCTTGCCCGCATCTGCCAAAAGAGAGGTCTGCGGGGTTCGGTTGAAGAGATCATGCGTGTGGCTGCCGCCCCATCAGACCCTACCATGCAAGGCCGTTGGGAGCGCGCGGTGGCTGGTCTTGGCTTGCCAGTGTTTTGTATGCCGAGCGGAGCAGGACATGACGCCATGAAACTACACGACATCATGCCCCAAGCCATGCTGTTTATGCGTGGGTTAAACGCAGGTATCAGTCACAACCCCCTTGAATCGATTACCAACGATGACACCGAGTTATGCGTGCGGGCCTTTGAAGGCCTGCTGCAACAACTGACACAGGAACTGAACGGATGAACCAAGAGGTATCTAAGAATGACTACGCCGCCCTTGATGCGTGGATTGACGCGCATTTTGATGAGCAGGTGGCGTTTTTACAAGAACTGGTGAAAGTGCCCACTGACACCCCACCGGGTAACAACGCGCCACATGCGGTGCGAACAGCTGAGTTGTTGTCGGCTTTTGACATGACGGCCACGCACCATTCGGTGCCTGCTGATGAGGTCAAAGCCGCGGGTATGGAATCGATTACCAATTTGATCGTGCGCCGTGAGTACGATGCCAAGCAAGGGCCCACCATTGCTTTGAATGCCCATGGCGATGTGGTGCCACCAGGCGAGGGTTGGACGCACGATCCGTATGGCGCAGCCATTGTTGATGGCAAGATTTATGGTCGTGCCACGGCGGTTAGCAAATCAGATTTCTCGACCTTTACCTTTGC
>CALBEY010000093.1 GCA_937888805.1 uncultured Burkholderiaceae bacterium | reverse complement strand
TTAAGTCGCTGCTGCCCCTGTTTGCCAATGAGAGGCCATCGCCGTTTTGATCTCAATGCAATCGCGATGACGGCGTGATTACCTCCATTGACTCAGGTGATTTAAAGTTGCATGCTTTTCCAAAGGCGTTCAGTAAGGCATACCGAACGGCCAGTGTATAAACTTGAGAGCTTGCCATATGCAAAACAGTGGTGCCGTCGAGTTGAAATTAGCCGAACACGCCGCTGGGCTGACGTTTGAGTCGCTTCCAAGCGCTGCTGTTGATCAGGCTCAGATTTTTGTCGCTGATACCTTGTCGGTTGGTGTGGCGGGTAGCCGAGTTGCTGAGCTTGAGCCCTTGATTCGTGCCGTTAAGGGTTGGGGCACACAAATATCAGTAGGTGTTTGGGGGCAAAACTTTTGCGTTGATCCCTCTCAAGCGGTTTTGCTTAACGCTTTTCAAGTTCATTGCCAAGAATTTGATTGCCTGCATGAAGGGGCCGTCCTGCATGCCATGGCGACTTTGTTGCCCGTTTTGACCGCGCAAGCCCAGATATCAGCGCGTCCTATCTCGGGGCGACAGTTCTTAACTGCGATCGCCGCTGGGGTTGATGTGGCTTGCACGCTGGGCTTGGCCGCCAATCAGGGGCTGCGTTTTTTTAGGCCTGCCACAGCGGGTGGTTTTGGGGCGGTAGCGGGGTTGGCGAACCTGCGTGGTTTTGATGCCCAACAAACGCGATCGGCCTTTGGGCATCAGCTCGCGCAGGTCAGTGGCACCATGCAAGGCCACACTGAAGGCAGTGCGGTGCTACCTTTACAAGTGGGACTCAATGCCCGAGCGGCTTGGCAGTCTTGTGATCTAACAGCAGCCGGCTTTCCGAGCCTGACTAACCCTATCACGGGTCAGTTTGGTTACTTGCCCCTGTTCGAAGTCGATTTTGATATGGGTTCATTGCTCGACGAGCTGGGGCAGATATGGCGAGTTGAGCAACTCAGTCACAAACCATTTCCGAGCGGAAGAGCTTGCCACGGCGGTGTCGAAGGACTCATGGCGCTACGCCGCGAGCATGGATTTGCTGTCGAGCAGGTCAAGCGCATCACGGTGGCCGGTCCACCTTTGATTAATCATTTGGTTAACCGGCCACCGATTCAAAACCCATTACCAAACTATGCCCGTCTTTGTATGCCATATGTTCTGGCCAAAGTATTGCAACATGGTGAGATTGAGCCCACTCACTATGATCAAGACGCTCTTGAGGATCCGGTGACGTTTGCGTTGTCACAAAAGGTGACCATGGTGTCTGATGGCAACCCAGACCCAAACACTTTTGCACCCCAAACCGTGACAGTCGAATTAACCAGTGGGGAGTGCTTGGTCAAGGTTTTGAACGAGGTGCTTGCGAGCCCAGCCCGTCGTTTGGACAAACAAGCACGGGATAAAAAATTTAGAGCATGCTGGGCGCTTGCCAACACCGCGCTTGAGCCACCAGACACAGTCATGGCACAACTCGAGCAACTGCAAACACTTGAAGATGTCAGACCTTTACTGGCTCGACTGACGAGTAACAATATTTCAGGGGAATCAAATGCCACTAAGCGGTAAAGGAATGCTCATTACTTCGATGAACATCGATCCAAAACACGAAGACGAATTTAACCTGTGGTATGACCGTGAGCATTTGGTTGAGCGTGTGGCTATTGATGGTTTTATAGAGGCCAGACGGTGGGTGGCTGAGGATGCCGATCCCAAGTATTTTGCGACCTACAGCACAGCAGCCTTTGAAGACTTGAGCAGTCCTGCTTATTCTCAGGCACTTGCGAATCAAACAGAATGGTCGCACGTCAATTTGGCACGGTTCCAAGACATGATCAGGGTCGTGGGTCGCATCACAGACTCTCAAGGGCAGGGTAGAGGTGCTGTGCTCGGTGTGGTGAGGCTGCGCCCCGAGAACGTGGCCCACCAAGCCCGCGAGGCACTGAAATTGGCCATGGCGCCTGGCGATCAACTGCACATTATTTCTATGCACTTAATTGAAAGCGATCCAGTGCTCTCAAAGTCGCTGACCGAACCGGACAAGCCAAATCCTGGCGCAGCCGACTGGTTTGTATTGGTTGAAGGGACAGCGAAAGCGGCAGTTGTTGAATTAATGGAAACGCGTTTCAAAACGCTGGGTATCCCAGTGATTTCAATGGGTACCTATCGTTTGTTGTGGGACCTCGCCAAAAGCGACTTATGACCAAACGACCGTGTCACCTGCTTTTGGAGTGGGATTTCCGTTTGGCGCGTTTTGGCCGTATTCTTCGGCTCTCATCTACCAATCGCTGCTTGTCAAAGAAAAAACCATGGCCCTAGGCGCAACGATTTATAAAACCGAATTACACGTCTCAGATACTGACCGTCATTACTATGATAGCCACACGCTGACCATTGCCCGTCACCCGTCCGAAACGGCTGAGCGGATGATGGTTCGTTTGATCGCATTTTCAATGAACGCCCAAGAAAACCTAGCTTTTACCAAAGGCATCAGTGATGCGGATGAGCCAGATATTTGGTTGAAAGACTTGACTGGTGCGATTGACCTTTGGATCGAAGTGGGCCAACCCACTGAGACCCGAATTTTGAAAGCCTGCGGGCGAGCCAAGCAAGTGATTGTGTATTGTCACAACGGTCACGCCAGCAAGCTTTGGTGGGATGGCATGGCTAACAAACTGGCGCGCGCCAGAAACTTGACAGTGGTTTTTTTGTCTCCGGATCCCATTCGAGTCTTGGCCGCCCAAATCAAGCGCAACACGATCTTGCACGTCAACATTCAAGAGCAAGAGCTTTTTATATCGACAGAAGATGATCAAGTCACCTTGGTGCCTGCGGTTTGGCGCGAGTCCAGAAGCTAATGTTCGACGGGCGGGGGGTAGCGTTTTATTTCGAGACGCGTTTGCTGGCAAGCACGGTCAAGATCAAGGCCAGCGCGAAAACGATAGTGCCCAGTTCCAAAGACTCGCCGAGTAGCCAGGCGGACAAAATAAGCGCGACGAATGGCTGAAGCAGCTGGACCTGACTGACTCGCATGGTGCCACCAAGCACCAAGCCTTTGTACCAAGCAAAGAAACCCAGCCACATGGAAAAGACGCCCAAGTAGCCCAGGCCCGCGGCATGCGCCAACGAAATGGGCGTTGAGGGCCAAAGCCAGATGGTGGCAGGTATCGTGAAGGGCAGGCTGATGACCAATATCCAAGAAATGGCGTGAGAGGCAGGCATGATTGAGGAAACTTTCACCCCTGAGATGTAACCCACGGCACCGGTCACCACGGCAAGAACCAAGAACACGTCGGCGAGCCGCAACACGCCAAGTCCTTTATAGGCAGAAAACGCCACGATCAGTAAGAAGCCAGTTAGCGCACAAAGCCAAAACTTCAAGGGCTGCTTTTGCCGAAAATAGAGGCTGGCAAACACCGCGGTACAAATGGGCATGAATCCGGTGACCACCGCTGCTTGCACCGATGGGGCCTGAGCAAGCCCGAGTCCCAAAAAGAGCGGGAAAGCCAGCGCCGTACCCAGCGCACTAACCACCAAGGCGCCGGCTAGGCCATTGCCTCGTTGGCGCGGTAAAACCAATGCTTTCTGCCAATACAAGTAGGTCAGGCCGCAAAGACCGGCAATGGCCGCTCGACAAACCGTGATGAACAGAGGTGAAAGCGAGTCAATGTCGTCAGCACGCACGACCCAGCGCGTGATCGGTAGCGTCAATGCAAAAACGACGACACCCACAAAAGCCAGTGCATAGCCTTTGGTCTCGTTGCTGAGTGGATTCACCAGTGGTTGGTCTCTAAAAAGTCAATCTGAAAGGGTCTCAAGCGTTGCCGTCTGCCGTTTGCGAGAGCGCATAAAGTTCAAGTAAAGCAATGGCACCACAAAGAGGGTTAGCACCGTAGAGAATGCCAAGCCCCACACAATGCTGGCGGCCACAGGTCCCCACAGCAAGCTCTTACCGCCCAAGCCGAAGGCCAATGAGAAAAGTCCTGCAATTGTTGTGCTGGCGGTGATGAGAATCGGTACGACGCGCCGGCGGGCTGCGCTGACCACGGCCTGTGTGACGGCCATGCCAGCGGCTAGTCTTGCGTTGGCCGCGTCAATCAACACAATTGAGGCATTCACGGCAATCCCTGACAGGGCGATCACCCCATACAAGGTGTACAAAGAAAGTGGGTTTTGTGAGATGGCTAAACCGTAGGCCACGCCAGTGAACGCCAAGGGTACTGCCACTAACACCATTAAGGGCTGCCAATAGCTTTTGAACTGTGCGGCCAAGATCAGGTAAATCAAGCCCACACCGAAGAGAAACAAGGTCTTCATCGCGTCAAGGCTTTCTTCAATGTCTTCGAGCTCCCCTGAAAAGTCCAGGTCAATGCCCGGATGGTCGGTTCGCATCGATGCCCAAGCTTGACCGATGATCTGATTGGCACGACTCGTGTCAGTGATGTCTTTGTCTAAGTTGGCCTGAACAGAGATGGTTCGTCTTAAGTTGTAGTGGCGAATGACACCGCGTCCAGGCGTCTGCTCGATGGTGACCATATCGCCAAGGCGAGCCAGGCCACCGTTTGGTAAGGCAACCGGCTGATCCAGGAAGCCATCAATACCCGCTTGACTCAGAGACGAGCGTGGGTCGGCGTGATCGGCTCGGATGCGCAGTTCAATGCGATCGCCTTCAATGCGTGTGAAGGCCAAGATCTCGCCATCGACGCTAAAGCGTACCAATCGAGCCAGTTGCGCCGTGGTCAGACCCATCTGCTCAAGGGCTTGCGTATCGGCTTTGAGTTGCAGTTGTGGACGTCCAGGCTGGTCATCGTCTTGAACATCAGTGACACCGGGAATCGATTGAACCACTTGTTTGATGGCCGCTGCCGCTTTTTCTATGTCATCAAAACGGTCGCCCCGAACCTTGACGTTAATGGGTAAGCCTGCTGGGGGTCCGCCGGAAATCATCGTGAAACTTTTCTGGGCGCGCCCTGGCAACGGTTCAATCAAAGGCCGGAGACTTTGCACAATTTCACCGACATCTCGAGAGTTTTCTGAGCGCGGCTGTAGCGAAACAGTGATTTGACCGTATTGATCGCCAAACACTTGTTCAGACTGGGTGAACTTTAAACCGGCCGAGGAGGTGACCGCACGTGCTTCAAGGCCAGGGCCAACACCGTTGAGATGCTGACGCACCATTTTTTCAACGGTCTGCGTTTCAGCCATGGTTTGTTCGAGCGTTGCGTCAGCGGGCATGTCGACGTTGACATAAAAAAGTCGTATGGGATCGAATGCAAAAAACTGTACGCGTACCACATCGGTGGTGATCAAGCCCACGGCTAACGCCAAGGACGCGAGGGCTGCGGTGGCCGACATTTTGGGGCGTTTTAAGATTTTGACCAGTGCTTGCCCGTACCACAGGCGAATTTTGCGATTAAATTTGGTGCGCCAATCTTGGGTCGTTTGACCTGCGGTATGACTTTTCCCAGAAAATGAGGCCACGTGCACCGGCGCAATCCAAAATGCCTCAGCCAATGAAATAAGCAGCGCCAAAGTCACCACAAATGGGATCACAAACATGAACTTACCCACGATGCCTGGCAGCAGCATCAAGGGTAAAAAGGCGGCCATGGTGGTGACCACAGATGCCAACACGGGTCGCCATACCTCAGCGATGGCTTGACGGCTCGCTTCAGCGGCCCGCATGCCCCGAGAGATCCGGTAGTAAATCGATTCGACCACGACGACCGCATCATCGACGATCATGCCCAACGCAATCACCACCCCCAAAAGCACAGAGACGTTTAAGGTGAAGTCCAGTGCGTTTAGAAAGGCAAATGCGCCCATCAAAGAAAATGGAATACCCATGGCCACGATGACACTGATGCTCGCACCCAAAAAAGCCCAACAGACCAACAAAACCAGCAGCATGCCTAATAATGCGTTGCGCTGCATCACACTGAGTGCTTCGCGCGTGGGTACGGTCTGGTCATCAGACAGCACCATTGACAGTCCAAGTGGTGCAATGACCGTGCTTTGTGCCTCGATATAGTCAGATAGGCGTTGCACCAACTCAAGCGTGTTGACTTGTGACTTTTTGGTGATTGACATGACGACAGCGTCTTGACCGTTCGAAGACGACAGTTGTTGCGGTGGCGCTCGAGCGCGCTCAACGCGCGCCACATCGGATAAGCGCACCGATTGTCCCGGTGCGCCCGGTTGCGCTATGCGCAAGTTTGCCAGCGCTTGGGGGTCGGTCTCGATGCCGCGCAGGCTTACTGAGAACGTCCCCTGGGCTGTGCTTAAACGGCCTGCTGCTGTGTCTTGCCAAGTGGCCGATAAAGCATTGGCCACATCCAGCATGGTGAGCCCGCGAGCCGCCAGAGCGCCGGCATTTGGGCTGACCAAGACTTCGGCATCACGCAGTCCTGAGGTAAAGACCTGATCAACACCGCGCAGTCGTTCAAGGTCGGTTTTGATGCGACGGGCGTTGCTTCTCAGGACTTCATCGTCAGCTTGGCCAAGCAGCAAAATCGAAGCGGTTGGGAATCCGTTCGATGTGGTGATCTCGATAATTTGAGGGTCTTTTGCTTGTGCGGGGAGTTCACTATTGGCTTTATTTTGAATTTCGCGACGCAGGTCGTTCATGCGTTTATCAAAGGTCGTTGCGGGTAGTTCCTGAAACCGAACCAGCAGGCTCGCCACCCCCTCGCGCGAATTGGACAGTACAAACCGTATATCAGAAACGTTGCTGATGGCATCCTCGATGGGATTGGTCACCAAGCGCTCAACATCTTCTGGGTTTGCACCAGCTAATGCTGCGTTAATCGCCACCCAGTTGAAATTGATTTCTGGGTCTTGCTCGCGCGGCATGCTGAAGTAGCTCAGCAGACCCAGCAGGATCACCACGACAAACGTGATATTGGCCAAAGGTCGATTTGAAAGCATACTGATGCGCCTAAATCACTGGTTGGGTCGAGTACTGATATTGACTCGATCCAGCATTTGACCGTCTTGAAGACGTTGCTGACCATTAAAGACAACCAAGGTCTTGGGGTCGAGTTCGGGGGCAGGCGCGGGTCGTCCCTCTTGCGCGTTTTTAAGCGCCACAAAGCGCGCCACCCAACGATCACCTTGTGCCTGCAGTACAAACACGCCGAGCGCATCGTCGCGGCGCACCAAAAGGGCGGTTGACAGCGACGGTTCATTGACTTGCCAGCGCAACTGTCCGGTCACACCAGCCACGGGTCGTTGCGGATCTTTAAAGCCAAGCCGCACGCTCTGGGTTCTGGAAGGCAGCATGGCAACGGGAGAAACACGCAAAAGCGTTAAGGGGTATGTTTTTCCGGCCATGAACGCCTCAATTTGCCGGGCGTTTTGCAGGCTTGTCATCTGATCGGCAGATAACTGCCCTTGGACTTCGACAGCCAGTGGATCAATTAAGACAAAGGCCAGCGCGCCAGCGGCCAAGCTTTCACCGATTTGTGCGTGTCGTTCAATAATGACACCATCAAAAGGCGCTAGCAATTGCATTTTTTCCAACTGTCTGGCCGCCAAGTCGGCTTGAGCCTGTGCGCTAGCGAGGTCTGCTCTGGCCACAGTCAATTCGGTCTGTCGTAAAGACAAAGCCTCTTTTGAGACAAAACCCGTCGCGGAAAGATCTCGAGCCCGTTGCAGGTGACTTTCTGCCAGATCGACACGGGCTTTCATGGCGCCCTTTGCCGCTTGCGCTTGCGAGAGCGCGAGCTCAGCGTCTCTCTCGTCCAAGCTTAGCAATAAATCACCCGCTTTAACGCTTGCCCCAACGTCGGCATGCCATTGGCGTACCACCCCCGCGGCTTCAGCGGCCAAACGCGATTCGTTTAGGGCAACCACCTCGGCAAAGGACTCACGGGTTGGAAACGACACCATTGTTTCTAAGGGTGCGGCATCAACGGTCGCGGTTTCACCCTGAACCAAGTTTGGCACCCCAAAAGCCAACAGCAAAGCCAACAAAGCACCAACGGCTTGGTTGTGTCGTTGGCAATTTTTGATCAATAAGGCTGGCAAAAGATTAACAATTATCATGGCTCTATTATCGTCTAAGTCTTTACTTTATGATTGAACAGATGACTTCTAGAGGTGAATTGTTAAATACGTGATGCCAGAGGCATATGCTCTGACAGTTCCCTGATGACGATTAATTTGTTTTTGCGAGAAATAATGATTAGTCACTTAGACCATTTGGTTCTGACCACGACCGATGAGACCGCCTGTGTGGACTTTTACACGCGGGTACTTGGCATGAAATTAGTCACGTTTTCTGGGGGCTCACCCTCGGTTCAACGTAAGGCTTTTCGGTTTGGTCAGCAAAAGATTAACCTTCACATTCGCGGCCATGAGTTTGAGCCTCGAGCGCACTTGCCAGTGCCAGGTTCGCAAGATTTGTGTTTTATGGCGAGTGTGCCGCTAGATGACGTTATCGCTCACTTGCAAGCGCTCAATTGGCCCATCATCGAAGGGCCAGGGCCTCGAACAGGGGCGACGCAGAAAATTCGGTCCATCTACGTTCGCGATCCTGATTTAAATCTCATTGAAATCTCGGAGCCCGCTCAATAGTTTGACGTTTGCCCTCGAGTCAGCCAATTCGCTGGGTGGATAGCCTTGTCGATCGATCCAGCATTGCCTTTTGTTTTAGGTGGCTTTGATAATATAAGGTAATGTTTTGAGTAGTCAGCCAACAGTCCTTCTTTGATGAGCAGCATCGATGATCCGAGATCTTTCAGCGCTATTGCGTTCCTTGCGGATCTATCGCTTCGATCATGCGCATCAGCAGTCGCTTCGCAGGCTTTACCAACCCTTTGTTAAAAAAGATGGGTTGGTGTTTGATATTGGGGCGCACGCGGGCGATCGAACGGCTTGTTTCAGCCGTTTGGGTGCGCGCGTGGTCAGTATTGAGCCCCAAACCCTCTTTGCTTGGTTTTTAAAGCTCAGTAACGCCTGGCACTCGCAGGTCACGGTTTTGTCGTGTGTGGTGTCGCGCACAGCGGGCTTAAAAACGTTACGCGTGAACACTCGAAACCCGACCGTATCAACCTTATCGGATGCCTTTGTTCAGGCGGCCAACAGCGGTGCTGTGGGCTGGCAGGGGCAGCAGTGGGATCGGTCAGTGATTGTCAAAGCGGTCACTTTGGATTTGTTAATCGAGCAATATGGTCGACCTGATTTCATCAAAATCGACGTGGAAGGCGCTGAACTCGATGTGCTGTGTGGCTTGAATCAGTCAGTGCCAGCCCTATCATTTGAGTTCACGATGATCCAACGCCAATTGACCATTGATTGTATTCAGCGCTGTATGGCGCTTGGATTGACTGAGTTCAATGTGTCGATGGGTGAGTCACACCAGCTGGCATTTGAGGCTTGGATTGATGGACAGCAATTGATGGTTCATTTGTCGTCTTTGCCAGACGAAGCCAACTCGGGTGATGTTTATGCTCGCTTCAGCCCGGTTTAATCGTTAGGATGATTTGGCGTTCGGGTCGGTTTGTGGGTTGAGCCAGTTTTTGCAGTAAGGCACGATCAATCCAGGCAAAGCTGAGGTGGTCGCAACCAAGCCGTAGGCAATGCTAGCGGCCACGGCTAATTCGCTAGAAACTGCCGCCATGGGCCATAAGGCCGCTGCGGTGGCTTCACGCACCCCCCATCCGGCGACAGAAACAGGCAAAACCATCACTGCCAAAGTCAAGGGCAGTATCACCAAGGCTTGCTCCCAATTTAAGTGGGCACCCACAGCGGCAGCGCAGGCAGCAAAGGCACCGAGGTTGCAGCTGACAATCAGAAGGCTTAAGAACAATTGGCCAGGCCATGCCGATTTGGTGAACCATGCCAGGTGCATGACTCTACCCACCGAGCGTAACCAGCGCGGGCCTCGCCAGAGTAAGACACCAATCATCACCGAACAGGCCAGCAGCAGCCAAATGCCTTGCCCCGCTTGTTCAGAGCGCCCCGTGGCGGCGTTGAACCAAGCCAAAATCAATCCGACCAATAAGGCAGCCACCATGGTGATTTGACCGGCCGCGCGATCCAAGAGAACAGCGGCGGCGGCCCGCTTTAAACCCACCTCGCTGCGCCCGCGCCAGACCCGACCGGCATCGCCCACCACGCCGCCTGGCAGCGTTAAATTGCAGAGCATGGATAGGAAATATTCACTGACTGCCCGTCGCGTGGCGATGAGCTGGCCGAGTTGTTTGGCTGTTAATTGCCAACGAAAGGCCGATAGTACGGTTTGTGCGCTGAGTAAAAATAATCCAAACAGCAACCAAGGCCATTGTGCGTTGAAAAGCAGCTCGGCGATGACAGGACCGTCGAGCCATTGCCATAACAACCAAAGAATGACTAATGGCAGGAGAATTCTCAGCACAACCCGATGCCATTTGGGCCATTGAATCGTCATGGCGCTATTTTGCTGTAAGCGTTAATGAACCGATCGCGAAATTGATCCATAGGCCAGACCGGTAAGTCTTGTGCAGGCACCAGACCGGTTGTCCACTGCCACTGATCGATCGCTGCGATTTGCTCGGGCGTGCCGATAAAGTGCACAGCGACATCACGGCCAGGGACTTGTGACACAAAGCGCGCCGGCTCATGATCCCCCAAAATGATGATAAGTGGGGTATTGGGGTACTGCTGCTGAGCATAAGAAAATGCCACCTTTAAGCTGTAATCGACAGATTGGCGGAATTGATCGCGCACACGATCAGCATCACGCCACACAACCTCAGGTGGATCGCCCGTGTTGGCCCATTGGCTGAAAATTGTGCCATCACCGATTGCATCCCATTCAATCACGGGGGCAATGGGCACCCAGGGTGCATGGCTGGAAATGAGCGCGATTTGTGCAAAGATGGGTTGTCTTGGCGATTGGCTGCGTTTTAAACGGTCAAAAGCGCTAAGGGTAAACTGATCGGGCATGGTGACCCAGTTGTAAGCCTCGCCTTTGTAACCCAATGAGTGCGAATCAAGGACATCGTCAAAGCCGAAAAAATCGGCCTCTGGCCAGTCTAAGCGAATGCCAGGCATGACGGCAACGGTCTGAAAGCCAGCCTTTTGTGCGTAGTGGTATAGCGTGGGTCGTTGGCTATCGAGCAGCATGCGATAAAGCCCCTGATTGTCAATCAAAAGACCGCTGGCGATGGTGCTGTGCGACAACCAGCTCTGACCTCCCACCATCGGGGCTTCTAACCAACCGGATCGCATCGCCAGGCCCTGTTTGGCCAAGCGCTGTTGTGCTTCGATGATTGTGGGTACATGCGTTTGAGCGTAAAGCGGATTGTCAAAGCTTGAACGCCCATAGCTCTCGACGTAAATCAAGAGTACATCGTTTTGAGTGAGGCGACTGAGTAATTTGTTGTGACCAGCAAATGGGTCATTTTGTATGGATTGGGAAAATCGTTTTAGCCCCGTTAGCGTGCGCGACCATTGAACGGCGTCGCTGGTGGCTGTTCGCGCAGTAAAGGCATCACCTGGCGGGTTGTAAGCCCAGTGGTTTCGATGAAAACCGATGTCAGTGATTGTGAGCACGAGTCCCAACGTCGCACCGGCAAGCAGCCAAGGCCGAGCGGGTCGATGTGGTGCCAAGCCGGCCCACACGCCAGTCGCCCAGATAATCAAAAAGCCCACGGCAACTAGCGCCAAAAGAGCACTGCCAGCGGCCACCAGCGCCAGAGGCCAGCCCGTAGAAGCCACCAGCGTCAGCCATCCCGCGGTAATCAAATCCCAGTCAACAATGCTGTTAAAACTGCGATCAAAGGCGGTAAATGTGGCGTAGTCGGCGACCCGGCCAACAAGCGCCACCATTAAGACGGCAACTAACCCAAAACGCACGGGGCGATTCCAACGACTCGAGGGGGGTATTGCCCACAGCAAAAAAAGGACGAAGGGCAACTCCAACGGCACCATGGTGAGTGCGGCTAAAGTCATTGCACCGGGCTGGTTGGGCGCAATGAAAGCCAAGTTCAAAATAACTGCTGCCAAAAAGCACTGAACAATGGTCCTCATGTAACCGATCTCTTGGTCAGCAACCATCTTGTGTCGCGCCAAAAAGAGCCCGCGAGCAAAATGAGTACCATGGCCGCCAGCGCTTGGCTGGTTAATGGGTTGATCACCGGGGCCAAAAGCAGGATTAAGACGGCAATCTGGATCACACAGATGGTCTTGCGAAGCATTGAGTCAGGCAAAGGTAATTTTAATCGCGGTTCAAACCAAGCCGCGACAATAAACATGGGTCTGGGTAATCCGAGCAAAAGCACCCACCATCCGACTTTATCGGACTGCCACACGAGAAGGGAGAGAACAATGGCAAATAGTGAGTCAACTTCCATGTCAAACTTGGCACCAAACGAAGAGGTTTGGCCCTTTTTTCGTGCTAGCCAACCGTCTAAGCCATCCAAAAGCAGCACAATGAATGCTGTGGTGAGTAACGACCATGCCAAGTGGGTGTCTGTGATCAATTCAGGCAACCCTATAAAACCAGCCAACCAGCTCACGAGAGCGCCTCGTAGCAGTGTCACACTGTTGGCGATGCCAAAGCGTTCGAGAGGGTAATCAGGTGGCATATAAACCAGCACAAAAACGCCAATCAACACGAACAAAGCCAAGCTCACGGCCGGGGCCACAATGCCAAAGGCCAGTGCCATGGCAACCGCCAGTGGCAGACTGACCAGAACGAGGAGGAGCCATAGAAAAAAAGCTTGGCTGGTGGGGGACTTCGCGTGGTGGTTCAAAAAATGCCTCGGTATTACAAAATTGGCAACTGACGACTGACGACTCGACCCCAGTCACTGTGAGCTCCCATGCCTAGTGAATGACATCACTGTTTAGATACACGACTATCGATTCGGTTCCAGTTGCAAGCCTCATCAATAGGCACTGATTGGTGGTCATCGGGTGCGAACATGCGCCAATGTGATGAGTAGCATGTGTGGGACGGTAACGGCTGCAAGCCCAATGAACACAAGCTTGGTGAGTAAGGCATTAGGTGATTCAGCCAGACCTTGGTTACGCCAAAACCAAGCCAAAGCACCCAAAAGAATTAATGTCACCACAGTGTAGACGACAGCCATGCGAACGAGGCGTGGTTTTTGTGAAGATGGTGCTTCTCGAAATAGCCCCAATAGGTGGCGTGGGCTGTGCAGCAAACAGAAATATAGGGCGAAATAAACCAATGGTGGTGCGAAGTACGCCAAAGCCAACAGCCCCAAGAGCTCGAGCCCGGCCAACCACTGGCCGCGCCAGGCCGCTAACTCTGCCAAAGCCAACATCGCCACAATTAGAAACCAAACCGGTAGGGATAGGGCGTTAGCGAGTTTTTGCCCCCCATCGCCCGATAGATAGGTAAACAGCATCGCGGCATTATCAGTATGAAAACCGATCGGCATCAGTATTAGTAAAAGACCCACGCCAAGCCTAGTCAAACGTCCCATGTCGTGCGACCAATCACCCGAAAAGTGCCAGGCACTGATAGCTAAGAAAACCAACAAGCTGCTGACTGGTAAAACGGTCCAAATCACAATCACGAGCGCTGCAATTAAGAGATAAACCAAATTGAAGGCGAGAGATTCAGTGCGTGTGCGGCTTAGCCCAATCCTTTCTGCAATCCATGGGTCTAGTGCACCATGGGGCATGCCAAACAGTGCCACTACGATGGCTAGACCAATGAATTCAACGTTGGGTGACAGCAGGTTTGGGGTTAAATGCAGTAAGCCAAGGACAACAGTTGCTGTGACAGGGAAAAGCAATCGCTCTAACGTGGGTGGTGGCGTTGATCGGCTGACGGGTTGGCTCACGGGTTGGCTCATGCGGGCTTCAGTTTTGTTTCAATCGGATCGGGCAAGCAAAGTGGGTAAAAAGCGAAGTAAGGCCCTCAAAAAAGGCCATTTTGGCAGGCAGGCAACGATTTGCAAACAGTCTGACAGTGTCGCTTGATCGTTCATGAAGCGAATCAACCGGGCGGGTTTGGTCTTGCTCAGCAGCGTATCAAATATTTCAGCAGCCCTAGCTGGTTCGTGTTGCAGGACATTTAAGAAGATGAGATCCATCTTTTGTATCCAAAACCCAGATGTTGTCTGGCCCACCAGTGTGCCATCGGCGATATACTGCTTGGCGCAGCGCTGGGCCCAGTTTTGAATGCGCAAAAAGCCATAGCCCGACGATGGCCTGAGAGCGCCACCGCGCATGCCAGCAAGCATGGGTTGCTTTTGCTTGGCATTCATCATCAGTGGCATGCCCATCGGCAGTTCGGCAAATTCGGTACGCAGGATCTCTGCATCAGACCAGCCGCGGGTGGCAAGTAATTGGTTCAGCTGGTTTTGAAGTGAAAGCCGAGTCGGGGGATACTTGGCAAAGAAGGTGACTTCAACCAGCAAGTGGTCGGGTGCGAAGGGCAAGACATAGGTAAAACAAAATTCGCCGTCAACCAGTCGCATGTCGGTCATGAGTTCCACTGTTTCGGTGTCTATCTCAGTTCGACGGCGCAACTTGATCTCAGCACCCAAAAAGCATTGCTGCAGGGTCGATTGGTCGAGCTGCGTTTGGGGCGGTGGGCGCGTATCAAGCACTTGTTGGGCGATGTAAGTGTCATCATTGGTGGTGATTTGCCAGCCCGACTGAAGGGCAGTGAGCTCTGAGACGGCTTGCCCGAGTTTTAAGTCGATGGCGGGGCAAGCCTTGATGGCAGCCAGACAGGCGCGATAAAAATCGATCGAACGAACGTAACGATATGGATAATCGTCACATGCTCTGTGCTGTTGCTGCGCATCTATTTTTCCAAAGGACCATCTCGGCCAGCTGTGGCCAAGCCAAGGTGATAAAGCTTGCGAGTCATTCGCCCAAAAGCACCAACTGCGGTCGTCTTGATAGGTTTGGCGCGGCTCAATCACCAATATAGAACCCAGCGTTTGGCTTTTTGCGAGCTCGCGTGCCAACGAGAGCCCCGCACAACCACCACCGAGAATGGCCAAGTCAATGTGTTTGGGGGCGCGTTGAGCATCGGCTGCAGGCATGCGCATGGCCACACTCATGTGGTTGCCGCGTTGTTCGCACCAAAGCAGTCTTGTAAGTGTTGGTGCAAATGAGCGTCATGTGGCACGTGTTTTTGACGGCTTGTCGACTGTAATGCGTAGCGCGTCAGGGCTTTGGCTGCTGTGGCGAGCTTGCGCGAGTAGGGCACGATGGCTCTGTTGGCCCATGAGCGATGGTCCCCTTCAGCCACGATCTGACCAATTTCGCGATAGACCATGGCCGCCACCACAATGCCACAACGAGCACTGGTGGGGAGGTAGTGAATGCCCGCCATACCACTCTGGTAATAGTCTTGAGCCAATGACAAGGTGTGCTCTGTGGCGGTACGCAGTCGGGTGGCATGATCGGCTGCTGGTTTGAGGATTTGTGCGGCAGCCACATCACCCAGCCACGTGGCGGGAAGATACACACGACCCTTTTGGGCGTCTTCGCCCACATCACGGGCAATGTTGGTGAGCTGCATGGCGATGCCCAAATCAATGGCGAATGGCCAAGCTTGGCGGTCGCGGACATCCAAAATAAGACACATCATCAAACCCACAGTTCCGGCGACTTGGTAAGCATACTTCAACAACTCCGCTTGATCTTCGATGCGGCGCGGCTTGAGATCTGATTGCACGCCACTGATGAGTGACAGCACGGGCCCTTTTGGCATTGAAAGCTCTTGCATCAATTCAATCATGCTCGCCACGCAAGGCTCGCTAGATTGTCCTGTTTGCAGCGATGCTTTAAGGGCGAGCAATTCTTGGGCAGCGTTGCTTGGATTGCTTGTTTCATCGGCCAAATCGTCGACATAGCGACAAAAAGCGTAGAGTCTGGCCGCGCGATTACGGTACGTTTGACCCAGTAAACGACTGGCAAAATGAAAGCTTCGGCCGTTTGACTTTAGAACAGCGATCGCCTCATCAGGGGAAAGGGTCATGAGCCTTAAACCTAGGTCGCGTTTGGTAACAGGCGATCAACGACTTTTGCCGATGAAACCACCCCGGGCAGACCCGCGCCAGGATGGGTGCCGGCACCCACCAAGAAAAGGTTAGATGGGCCTTCACCGCGATTGTGAAATCGGAACCAAGCCGATTGGGTGAACAAGGGCGACACAGAAAAACCAGCGCCGTCTGGCGACAGGTAACGCTCTTCAAAGTCAACCGGTGTCATAAAGAACTGATCCACAATCGATTCACGCAAACCGGGTAGTGTTCTTTGACCCAGCGCGGTGATGACACGCTCTGCCAATTCAGGGCCCTTGACGTCCCAGTCAATGTTCGCTTGCAGATTGGGAACAGGCACTAGCGCGTAGAAGCTATCGCCGCCGGGTGGGGCGAAGCTCTCGTCGGTGGCGGTTGGGCGATGCAAGTAAATAGAAAAGTCGTCAGCCAGAATCTTGCGGTTAAAGATATCGTCAAGCAATGCTTCGTAGCGTGGCCCCATCCATATGGTGTGGTGTGCCACATCAGGGTATTGACGCTTGGTCCCAAAAAACAGGACAAATAGGCCCATGGATTTGCGCCAGCGGTCAGCCTTCACACGCGCTGCCCAATTGACACTGGCTTTGGGTAGAAGTGACTTGTAAAGGTGGACAGGATCGGCGTTAGATATCACCCAGTCGGCTCGCAGGCGCTCTTGATGGCCATCATTGCCTTCGATGGCCACGCTTTGAATTTTGCCGTCTTCGGTGGCCAAGGCGGTTACAGTCGTGTTCAGGCGAATTTCAATGCCTTGTTCGATCATCAGTGCTTCGATGGCGTCGACCAAGGCACCGGTGCCACCCATCGCAAAATGGACACCGTGGGATTGCTCCAAAAAGTGTATTAGCCCGTAAATGCAGGTCGTGTCAAAGGGATTGCCACCAACCAATAAGGGTTGAATGGAGAAGGCCTGACGTAGGTAGTCGCTTTTTAGGTAGCGATTGACCATTTGCCAAACGGTGCGCCATGCACCGAGTCGAGCCAGGTGGGGCACTTGAGCCGCCATAAAGCCCACGCTGTGAAAGGGTTGGTCAGCGAGTTTGGTGAAGCCAATGTCATAGAGCTTGCGAGATTGTTCTAGCAGTTTTTTGTAGCCATCAACGTCCACCGGGTTGATGCGATGAATTTCAGCCAAGGTGTCTTCTAGTGTGCCGCCATAGTCAAAATGAGCGCCGTCATTGAACTCAAAGCGGTACCAAGGCTTCAGTGGTACTAGCTTAACGTGGTCGTGCAGCGACTGATCGAATAATTCGAACAGCTCCTCAAACAAGAAAGGTGCGGTGAGAACCGTTGGGCCGGCGTCGTGCTTGAAGCCAGCGCGCTCAAACACTTGCGCGCGGCCACCCAATCTGGGGCAACGGTCAACGACTGTTACCGAATGCCCTTTAGCGCGTGCCCGTAATGCGGCGGCCATACCACCAAACCCACCACCAATAACAACAACTTGAGTCATGATTTCTCGCAGCTCGTACTCGATTCAGTGCAAACGGACAATGTCAGTGTATGACAAAGGGCTATAAATGATTGACCGCTTTGGTCAGGCAATTGCCGAGCGTATTCGCAAGCCTGTCTTAGATGCGTCTGGGCAAGCAGACGAGCATGGTGGCGCGCTTGTTGAGCCGATACGCTGGCGTCTTGAGCTTGAATCACGGCAATGATGTTGCAATTACCGAGTGCCAAGTCATCATCCCAATCGGCCAAGTCATCGGCGAGTTGATAGGCGATTGCAAACGCTTCACCAGCCTGTTTGGCCGTTTGCAGCGCGTATCCACGGTCTGCAGCAATCAGTGACAATTCTAATGGTAGCGCCAAAAGGGCACCGGATTTACCCGTTACTATTTGAAGGTATTGTTCAGTATCCCATCGTTGCGCTTCGTACTGTAAATCAGCGGTTTGCCCCACGATCAAATCAGCTGTGCGCTGGTGTAAATGTCGAATCAGTTTGACAGGGTTGGTATCAATTTTCGCCAAAACGTCAAAGGCGGCAGACAGCATCAAAGTGCCGGCGCACATGGCGGTATTGGGATCAAAACACTGCCATGCGGCTGGCTTGCCACGGCGATGAGTGCTTTGGTCTTGTATGTCGTCGTGAAGTAAGGAGGCGTTGTGGATTAATTCACAACTGGCCGCGAGTGCAATGCAAGTAGCGGTCGGTAGGTTAAGTGCTTCACCTGCCTCTAGGGCTAAACGCGCTCTTATTCGGCTGCCGCCGCTCTCAAGGTGGTAGCGAATAAGATTGTTGAGTCTATCAGCACCGCGGCGGCAAAGCGCGTCAAGCATCAGCGATTCACAGGCCCGTAGTGGTTCAGCATGCAGCGAGTTTGGCATTGGCTCGTGTGTACCCATGTGTACCCACCTTAAAAAAAATCCCCGGTCATGCGAGCTGACCGGGGATCGGGAAGTGCTTATCCTAAAGTCAAGCAGTTAGGCTATAAATTAAGCAGCTTCTGACTCAGACTTGCGAACAGCGATCATGAAAATCATGACGCCAAACACAGCCTTGGCAACGATGTCGGCAATGGTATAACCGATTTCGATCACGGCGGTCGTGGCGCCACCTTCGAGTGAAATCACAAATGGTGCGAAGTAAACGATTGGGTAGAAGAACCATGACAAAATCACGACCCAACGCGCTGCACTGATCAATCCACGAGCATTTTCAGGCTGCTTGCTGATCGATTCGCTTAAGCCTGAGAACAACGTCACAACGATGTACAGGAAAGGAATCATTGACAAGGCGCCCCAGATGAAACGGGTGCTGTCAATGCCACCGGCTGACACTTCACCTGGGTAACCCAAGATGATCATCAGTGCGGCAGCACCACCGAGCTTCACGCTTTTGCTGACTGTTTCAGCGCGGGACAAACCCATCACCAAAATCAATTCAATCAAAAGCAATGGCACGGTCAAGAGCCAGTCGACGTAACGATAAGCAACGTTAAAGGCGACGCCTGTGGCTGTCACAACGCCATTGACTGCTGTGTAAGCTTCGTTCCAGCTATTGAAAATACGAAGGTAGTGATAACCGGCAATAAATGTCACCAAACCGGTGATAACCAAAGCGGTTTTGTACTTCTTTGAGACTTGGGTCAGACCCAACCAAAAGAAAATTGTTGCTGCAAGGAATGTGGCAGTGCCGAAAGAAAATGCGTTATAGATCAGCTCGTATTGCCCAAAGGTTAGTTCCATTTGAACGGTCTCCAATAGAAAGAAAGGCTTAAAAACAACAACGCTCCGAGGCCCTTTCCTCACCCAAGCGTGGTGCTCAGTTGACTGGGCAGGTCATTTGTAACTGATTGTTATATGACCAGAACGATTAAACTTTACGCTTGAGACGTCTTACGCGCAAGGTAAAACGCGTTATTTGTTCGGAAAACATCACGATTAAAACAATCAAGACTTGCCATGCAAAAGCCTGTATTGGACAAAGATGTGAATGGTTTTGCATGCGGATAACTTTCATTTTTTATAGAGCGTCGCACTAATCGACGCTAAAGTATCCCAATATGGTGCATTTACAGTTTTTGGGTCGGGCAGTAAGCCATCTTATGAAGGCATGTGGCGCTGATCAGCACATCGGTGAAAGCTAAGCTTTAATTTGTTTTTTTAAAATCGTAGCGATATGTAACAAAATATGTTGCGCCGCAGAAAAACGATGCTTTTGAGCAACAGTTAGCAAAAATTGAAACAATTTAATAAAACAATAAGCTTGGATCATCATTTGTGACCCTGTTACTTATCACCGCTTTTGTCTGCCATCTTTAGGATCGTTTCATTGTGTTCGCCTAAGTTGGGGGCCAGGCTCCTGACGCTCGCTGGTGTGCGACTGAAAGTGGTCGCTGGTTTGGCCATGACGATCTGACCTTCGGTGGGGTGATCGTGCGTTTGGAAAAATTCGGTTGCAACGAGATGTGGGTCTTGCTGCAAGTCTTCAAGTCTATTGGCGTGAGCGGCCGGGATATCATTAGCCTCAAAGAGCGCCAGCCATTCGGCGCTACTGCGCTTAACCACGATGGACTCAAGCATCTCGTAGAGCTCGCCCACGTGTTTGGCGCGTTCTTCGGGTGTTGCAAATTTTGGGTCATGCATCACTTCAGGACGACCCGCAATCTCAAAGAATCGCTGCCACTGTGACGACGTGTAGGGTAACAGTCCAATGTAGCCATCGGCAGTGCAGTAGGGCTTGCGGTGAGGGGAAACGGCGCGTGCATACGCCATATTGTTACCAGGCTGATTAAACGTCGCACCGCCCATGTGTTCTAGAAGGTTAAAGGCCACCATGGTTTCAAACATGGGCACTTCAATGGCTTGGCCCAAACCTGACTTTTCACGCTCATAAAGCGCGGCCAAAATGGCGCTTAACGCTGATAGACCTGTGATTTTGTCGGCCATGATCGAGGTGACGTAGGCGGGGGGCTCTAGGCGTCCGCGACCTTGTAAGTCAGCCAAGCCGCTCATGGCTTGGATGATGTCATCAAAAGCGGGTCGACCGGCATACGGACCTGCCTCAGAGAAACCGTAGACACCGCAGTAAATCAGTCGTTGATTGATGGCTTGTAAATCTTCAAAACCCAGCCCGAGTTTGCGCATCGATTGTGGGCGCACGTTATAGACCAACACATCGGCACTCTTGGCCAGTTGGCGCAAGTCAGAAAGGGCTTGCGCCTCTTTTAGGTTTAAGACAAGGCTTTGCTTGTTTCGATTGAGCTGCAAAAAGGGCGCACCCATGCCTTTGTTGTTGCTCGGTGTGGCATGCCGAAACACGTCACCCTCGGGCGATTCGACTTTGATTACATCAGCGCCATAGTCCCCCAGTGTCTGCGTGCAGTAGGGCCCCATGCCCACCGCGGTCATGTCTAAAACCCGCACGCCTGCCAAGGGACCAGTGGCACGGTGCCGTGATTCGTTTGGCCATTGGGCTTGTGCGCTTGCGCTTGTCTCGGTTGTAGAAGCAGTGCGTTGGGATGAAGTGTCAGACATGTTGTTTCGCTTGGGCCTTGTGATCGTTATTTTTAACCTCAAAACGTCGATCGCGCTCAAGGCTGCTATTGGCTTGAAACAATTTCGGGTCTCGCCGGCATAACCGCGTGGCCCACCACTGCCTAATACCAATGCGATCTTGGGCGGTGGCGATATCGGGGTAAGTCTGGACAGTGCATTTGGGCTGTCTGGTAAAACATAATTGAATCGGGCGCAACCGACGAGTAACGTCAAAAGTAAGCAGACGATTGCCACCCGCAGAAAAGTGGCCATCGGCAATCGAGACTGAAATTTGGATTCAAGGGGCATTGGATCGCTCGAAAAACGTATCCCGATCGGACACCAGCGCCGCATCAATCATTTCGAGCATGAAGTCTTGCGCTTGATTTTCAACCCCGTTGGATAAAACGAGGTGCTGCATCACGTTGGCGTGCTTGATGCTGGCCAAGCCGTGCAGTGATGACCAGATAAATAGGGCTTGAAATTCGGATCGCTTTTTGGCGTTAGGGTGATCGCTGTTTCTGGTCAAAAGATTTTTCCTGAGCAAATCAAAAGCATGCACGGCATGTTTGACCAAATCGGGATGGTCTGCCGGCTCAGGCCACGGGGTACCAAACATCAAGCGATATTCCAGCGGCTTTTGATCGGCGTATTGCAGGTAGGCCAGGCCCATGGCGCCAAGTTCGTCAGCAGGGTGCGCTTTGGACGTTTGATCTAAGAATTCAGCAAAGTCCTCAAAGCAGCGTCGCATGATTTCCGCAAGCAAGTGGTCTCGGCTGGGAAAGTGGCGGTAAGGGGCTTGGTGAGAAATGGCGAGCTTTCTAGCCACATCGCGCATGCTTAAGCCTTCCACGCCATGCTCGGCAATCACCTCTCTGGCCGCTTGTATGCAAGCTTCTTTCAGATTCAGTTCGTTGATCACTTTGGTCATTAGTTTGGCCTTGCGTTCAATCGTCGAGCGAAGGCACGCATTTATTTGTTGACAGTGTCATCATTGTATTTAAAATAGTTGACAGTGTAAACATTTTGATTGAATTCAAGCCTTAGGGGTTTCTTATGCGTGTATCGGCAATTGATCATCAGCAGGCCTTTGGGCAGTGGTCGCGGGCGGCGCTTAGCCGGACTTCCCAAGCGGTTGTCCTTTACAGCTTTCTGATGCTCGTGGCGCTGTGTGTGACCTATCTGGTTTCACTCAATGATCCTCATACATTGCGTGGGGTCGGTATTTGGGCCAAGCCAATGAAGTTCATGGCAGCAACTGCCTTGTTTGCTTTGACGACCGTTTGGTTGGTGCGGCTGGTTGGTCAAGACATCGATCAGAGGCGGTCGTTTCAATGGATTGCTTATTTGATGGTGACGACCTCGCTCTTTGAAGTCGCTTACATCACCTATCAAGCCACGCAAGGCGAAGCATCACACTACAACACCACCGACCCAATCCGAGCGCTGCTATACGGTGTGATGGCACTTGCCGCAGTGGGTTTGACAGCATCGCAAGCTTGGCTCGCGTGGGTGATTTGGCAGTCCCGAACACATGCGCCCATGACGGTCACGACCTTGAGCGTGCTGATTGCGCTGGTTTATACATTTGGGTTGTCAACCATCAGTGGTTTCTTACTCGGCGCCAATCAGCCGCCACCAGGCCCAGGGATGGCCATAACGGGGTGGCATTGGCATCAAGATATCAGGCCATCGCATTTTCTGGCGGTGCATGCGCAGCAGCTGATTGCGCTGTTGGGATTGCTGTCGGTTCATTTACTGGGGCGCTTTGCTTTGATGGGCTTGCTCGTTGGCTCGACGCTTTATTTATTGGTTTGGTTTTATTTGACGCGATTGGGGATGGCTGCTTAGGGTTTGGCTGCACGTCATTTGTGCCATCGGGTATTCTTTAACTGCGCTTTAAATGATTGAGTGCTGTTTAAAAGATAGAAGGACGTTTTTGCCATGCCGCGATCGATTGACGCACCACAATCACCATTGGTTAGTGTGCCAGCGCCAAACGTCTTACAGATCTGCCTGTCTAAAAGTTGGGGTGGCTTGGAAATGTATCCAGCCCAGCTTGCCGCAGCGCTGGTGCGACAGGGCTGTCAGGTTCATGGTGCGGCCCTCGAAGGCACCGCCGTGGCGGACAGTTTTAAAAAGGCTGGATTGTCACACTTGACCTTTGGCTCACAATGGCGTGCGTTGTTGACCGTTAAAAAAACACTGGCTTACATCCGACAGCATCAAATCACGGTCATCCATGCGCACAAATCAGGTGACATGCGCTTGGCGGCATTTTTGGTGCAATTGGCGCCCGATTTAAAGCTTTTTTTCACGGACCACATGGGCGTGTCCATGTCTAAAAAAGACTGGCTGCACCGTTGGATGTACAGCAAAGTCACGAGACTCTTTTCGATCAGTCGTGCCACCCATGCGCGCAACTTAAACGCCTTTCCTTTGCCAGCTGAGCGCATCACGATGCTTTACAACGGCATCGATTTAAGACCTTACCAGCCACCGTCTAGCCTTGAACACAGACAAGAGGTTCGGCGCATCACCCTTAAAGTGCCCGTTGATGGCCTGTTGCTGGGCATTCCTGGCAGGATTAACCGGGGCAAAGGCCAAATTCAGTGGGTGCAAGCATTGGCTGTTTTGGTAAAGCTGCCGCTGACTGTGCAGTGGCACGCGGTGATCGTTGGTGAGGCAACGGGTGAGGATGCGCTTGAGGGTGGTTACAAAGCGCAGTTGATCGAGCGCATTGAGGCGTTGGGCTTGACCTCACGCGTGACGCTTGCTGGGTTTCAGTCTGAGATGGCGCAGTGCTTGCAAGCGATTGACATTGCCGCCATTGCTTCGCACAACGAGGCCTTTGGCCTGTCAGTGATCGAAGCCATGGCGGCCGGTTGCGCCGTTGTCGGCGCCAACAGCGGTGCGATTCCTGAGCTGATCAAGGCTGACGTGGGGTTATTGGTTAATCCCGATGACAGTCAGGCGTTTGCCGATGCACTGGCCGCACTGATGCAAGACGACGAAAGGCGCCATGGGCTTGGGCACCGGGCGCGTGAGCACGCGTTACAAAATTTTGGCATGGATGCCTACGTCACCCGGCTGCTTGAGTACTACCGAGCGTAATCGGTGCTTACCCTTGAGCATTGGGTGGGCGAATCTTTATGTATCAAAGTCTGCAATCAGTGAGTGGGCTTGGACGACAGGTGGTGTCGGATTGGTGCACTGATGCATCAATGTAGTGCGGCAAACACATTCAAAGTGGTGGCTGAGGTCGCTTTCAGGCCCAATAAAGCTGGCACGGTACTTGCGTACAGTCCGGTATACCGCCCAATATGCGGTATCTACCGCTGAACTCACCGCAAGGAACATCATCATGAACCGACGTGATCTACTCAAGGGTGCTGGCGTTGCATCGCTTAGCGCAGCACTACTGCCATTTTTAAAAACCAATGCCTTTGCTGCGACCAAGGACACCGCTGTTGTCTTGATTGGAAGCACAATCAACAGCCTAGATATTCACCGCCCGGGAACCAATCGACCGAGCTATCAAGTGGCAATTAACTGTTACGACCGTTTGGTAAGTTTTGGGATTAAAACGCTCGCTGATGGCGCAATGGTTTATGACTACGACAATGTGATTCCCGAAATGGCAGAGCGCTGGGATCTGTCTGCGGACAGGACAACGTTGACCTTTCATTTAAGAAAAAACGCAACATTTTGGGATGGTAGCCCCGTAACTGCGGGCGATGTGAAGTGGTCCTTCGATAGGGCGCTTGCTCTCGGTGGTTTTCCGCGCGTTCAAATGGCAGCGGGAGGTTTTACCAAACCGGATCAGTTCACGGTGGTTGATGCACAGACATTTCAAATTAAGCTTGATGGACCCTCTAAATTAGCATTGCCAAACCTTGGCGTGCCAGTGGCAGTCATAATTAATTCGAAGTTAGCAAAGGCCAACGCCACCGCCGCTGATCCCTGGGCAACCGAATACCTACACCGTACACCAGCCGGCAGTGGCGCTTTCAAGGTGGCTCGTTGGGACGCTGGGCAGCAATTGGTTTATGAACGAAACGATAACTGGGCTTGTGGCCCAATACCTGAACTTCGCCGAGTCATCGTCAGGGAAGTGCCTTCGCAGGCGACCAGAAGGGCGCTGATTGAACGAGCTGATGCCCAGCTGTCGTTCAGTATCCCCAACAAAGATGCGGTTGAGTTGGCTAGGTTGGACAAAGTCAAAGTCGTGGGCACACCAATCGACAACACGTTGCATGTGGTTTGTCTCAATCAAATCTTTGAGCCCTTTACGGATGCCAATGTTCGTAAAGCCATTGCTTATGCCATACCGTACGACCAGATTTTTCAACAAGCTGCCTATGGTATCGGTCAAAAGATGTGGGGGGCACCAACCAATAAGCCGACTGAGCCGGTTTGGCCGCAGCCATTCCCCTACGACACCAACCTTGAACAAGCGCGGGCGATGTTGGCTAAAAGTCAATATCCCAACGGTTTTGAGGTGCCGTTGTCGTTTGATCTCGGCGTGGCCGACTGGGCCGAGCCGACAGCGTTATTAATTCAAGAAAGTTTGGCAAAAATCGGTATCAAAGTGACCTTGAACAAAGTGCCCGGGGCAAACTGGCGAACCATTGCGTTGGTCGAAAAAAAGTTGCCATTCTTGATTGAGAATTTTGGGGGATGGCTCAATACGCCTGATTACTATTTTTATTGGGCATACATCAAAGGCAATCTTTTCAACGCGTCGAATTATGACAACGCTGAAATGGCAAAATTGGTTGGTGAGACACTTCACATGGAAAAGTCCAACCCCGCTTATGCCGCTAACACGTTGCGCATGATTGAGTTGACGTTTGAGGACTTACCACGCATCCCTTTATACCAACCCACCCTTGAGTCCGCGATGTCGCCTGCGATTGAAGGCTACACCGGCTGGTATCACCGGCAGCTAGATGTTCGTCCCATGAAGATTGGCTAAGGGAATACGACATGGGCCGAGTTCTCGTTGTTTTCAAACGGGTCATGCAGGCGATCCCAACGATTGTTGGAATTGTGATAATAACTTTTTTGCTGACCCGTGCATTACCTGGGGACCCGGCTGCCTTTTTTGCAGGTCCGGCTGCCACGCCTGAATCTATCGCTGAAATCCGACAACAGCTGGGGCTGGATCAGCCGTTGCCGGTGCAATTTGGTCGTTATTTGCTTGATTTAACGCGAGGCGATTTGGGGCAGTCCATGACGACCGGGCAGCCAGTGATGGCTGAACTAATCAGACGACTGCCGGCTTCGCTTGAGTTGACCCTAGTGGCGTTACTTCTTTCGATGGTGATTGCTTTACCACTTGGTATTTTGGCAGCAACACATCAGGACACTTGGATCGATCAGGTTTGTCGATTTGTGGTGACCGCCGGGGTCAGTTTGCCGACATTTTTTACCGGATTATTGTTGGTTTATGTTTTTTATTTTTTACTCGGTTGGTCACCACCACCACTAGGACGGCTTGATATTCTTTACCTTCCACCGACTCAGGTGACGGGATTCTATCTGATTGATGCATTAATAGCGGGCGAGTTTGATGTCTTTTGGTCTGCCCTTAAACAACTGGCTTTACCCGCAATTACATTGGCTCTATTTACGCTGGCACCTTTGGCGAGAATGACGCGTGCGTCAATGTTGCAGTCTTTAGCCTCGGATTATGTGCGCACCGCTCGCGCCTGCGGATTGTCTTATGGCAAGGTCTTAAGGACATATGCGCTACGAAATGCGTTGCTACCTGTCATCACCACCTTAGGAATGGTTTTCTCATTTTCACTGGGTGCAAACGTTTTAGTAGAAAAGGTCTTTAGCTGGCCAGGGATCGGCTCTTTTGCGATAGAGGCTTTGGTCGCTTCAGACTATGCCGCCGTGCAGGGTTTTGTGCTGGCGATGGCTTTGCTTTTTGTTGTGCTTAATCTGTGCGTTGACTTGGTTTATACGCTAGTTGATCCTCGGGTGAAAATTGATGGCTAACTCCTCTTTCCTTGGTCATGTCCATTACGTTGTCACAAGCAATCCAGTGACACTAATGGCAATGACGCTTTTTGCCATCATTGTGTTAACCGCTATTTTGGGGCCATCCCTCGTTGCCTACGACCCGCTGGCAACGACGTCTCAAGCACTTGAGCCACCGACCTGGCAACACTGGTTTGGGACCGACCATTTGGGGCGTGATGTCTTTTCTCGGGTAGTGGTGGCTACACGACTGGATTTGATGATTTCAGTCAGCGCGGTTTTGTTGTCATTTGTGGTGGGGGCATCGCTAGGCGGCATTGCAGGCTACTGGGGTGGTTGGTTGGATAGTACTTTGGGGCGGATGCTAGATACGATCATGGCATTTCCCCTGTTCGTGTTGGCCATGGGAATCGTGGCGGCTTCAGGCAACACGATCCAAAACGTGGTGATTGCCACAGCCATTATCAACTTACCCTTTTACGCCAGAGTGGCGCGTGCCGAAGTTGTTGTGCGCCGTCAATCTGGATGGGTTCTGGCCGCACAGTTGGCTGGCAATGGTCCATGGCGAATACTTTTTGGGCGTGTTTTGCCAAACGCACTGCCACCCATGATGGTTCAGATATCGCTAAATATGGGATGGGCGATATTAAATGCGGCGGGCTTGTCTTTTATTGGTCTTGGTGTACGTGCACCCACCGCTGAGTGGGGCATCATGGTGGCTGAAGGCGCCGGCTACATCGTTTCAGGTGAATGGTGGTTGGTTATTTTTCCAGGTGGGGCGCTTATGCTTGCTGTATTTACCTTCAACTTGCTCGGCGATGGTCTACGCGATATTTTCGATCCACAGAGGCGAACATGACGTCCTTTGCGCCAGAAGCAGCGCTCAATGCCTTTTTGACACTTGAACATTTGAGTGTTGAGTTTCGAACACGTCACGGTATTGTGTCAGCGGTTAATGACATCAGTCTGTCACTGGCGCGCGGCGAAACCTTGGGCATCGTGGGTGAATCGGGCTCAGGAAAATCAGTCACTTCATACGCCTTGCTGGGGCTGCTTGATCGAGCTGGGCGAGTCACAGAAGGATCAGCTGTCTATTCTGGTATTTCACTCATTCCAGCAAGCGAGTCGACTATGCGTGACATTCGGGGCCGAGAGATTTCGATGATTTTTCAAAACCCTCGTGCCGCGCTTAATCCTATCCGAACCGTGGGAAAGCAAATCCAGGACGTGCTTTTGCAGCATGCCCAATGCACTCGTCAGACAGCGCGACGCCGAGCCATTGAAGCCTTAGAGAATGTTCGTATCCGTGATCCGCACCAGCGGGTGGATGCCTATCCTTTTGAGTTGTCCGGTGGCATGTGTCAACGTGTCGTGATTGCCATGGCGCTTGCGTGTAAGCCGCGGATTTTGATTGCCGATGAACCGACCACTGGATTGGATGTCACCACACAGCGTGCGGTCATGGCGCTTGTGTGTGAACTGACACGCGAGCATGGGATGGCAACCATTCTAATTACTCACGATCTGGGGCTTGCGGGCGAATATTGCGATCGCGTCTCAATTATGCAGAAAGGCAGAATTGTTGAGTCAGGGTCAGCACGTCAAATATTTCATCGCCCTTCACACGCGTACACACGAAAGTTAGTTAAAGCGACACCGCACGCCGCTGAAAATGTCAGAGACTTGTTGCCCGACGATGAAAAAAGTCCGCTGCCACCGATAGGCTTAGATGATGTCAGGCCGCGACGACCCTTGCTTGAAATTCAAGAATTGCGGCGTCACTTTGCTGGCAAACGATCTTGGACTGATGTTTTGGCGTGCCGTCCTGCCACTGTATTTGAGGCCGTCAAGGGTATTTCGCTTGAAATTTGGCCTGGTGAAAGCGTTGGCCTCGTGGGCGAATCTGGTTGTGGCAAGTCGACAACGTCATCGATGATTATGCGTTTGCTCGACCCCACTGATGGTGCGATTCGCTTCAAAGGGCAAGACATCACGTTGATTAACCGTCAGGCATTTGTGCATCATGCGATGCGACGATCTTTGCAAATGGTGTTCCAAGATCCAACCGATAGTTTAAATCCTCGATTCAGTGCAGCTGACTCGATTGCCGACCCATTGCGTCGATTAATGGGCATGAGCCATCGCGACACCATCGCCGCACGAGTGGCTCAACTCGCTGATATGGTAGGTTTGCCCCAGGATCTGCTGACTCGTTTGCCTCACCAGCTATCTGGCGGACAAAAAGCTCGGGTCGGTATCGCCAGAGCGATAGCGAGCGAACCAGACTTGTTAATTCTCGATGAGCCAACGGCCGCACTCGATGTCTCTGTTCAGGCCATCGTCTTGAACTTGTTGGTTGATTTAAGGGCTAGAACGGGCATGGCGTACCTTTTTGTGAGCCACGATTTGGAAGTCGTTCGGTTGTTGTGTGATCGTGTGATCGTGATGCGTAGTGGCGAAATCGTCGAACATGGACCGACAACACAAGTCCTTAATCAGCCAAGCCACCCCTATACCTGCGAATTACTCGCAGCGGCGCCAAGACCGCCAATCGAGGCCCACGTTGAACCGGAGTTCTCACATGATTGATCCTGGATTTAAGCCGTTAACGATCGCTGATTATCAAAGCGCTTACCGCGAGGCACGCCAATCGATGAGAGAAACACTCATTTCATTGTGGCGAACACTTGATCAAAACGCAGTCGGTCCAGCCGGTGACACGGCTTGGATTTACCTGCCCACACAAGCGCAGCGAGAGTCACTACTGACGGCTTTGGAGAAAAAAAATCAGGCGGACTGTCCCTTATGGGGTGTGCCGTTTGCTGTCAAAGACAACATCGATATAGCCGGTTGGCCAACGACGGCGGCCTGTCCCGCGTTTCAGTATTTGGCTAGTCAGCATGCAACGGTGGTGCAGGCTTTGATCAATGCCGGTGCTGTGCCCATGGGCAAGACCAACCTCGATCAGTTTGCCACGGGACTCGTCGGTACTCGATCACCTTACGGGTGGGTGCCCAATGCCTTTAGCGCTGAGCATATCAGCGGTGGTTCAAGTTCGGGTTCAGCCAGTGTTGTTGCTCGTGGTCTCGTGTGTTTTTCATTGGGAACTGACACGGCAGGCTCGGGTCGCATACCGGCGGGGTTTAATCATTTGGTGGGGACAAAACCGACGCCTGGACTTGTTAGCACGCAAGGCGTGGTGCCAGCTTGCCAGACGCTCGATTGCGTCTCGATCCTGAGCTTGACGACCGCCGATGCCTCTACGGTACTTGAGTCATTGGTTAACCATCGCCATTCTGTGACGAAGACAGAACCTCAATACCATGCGCCAATTTTCAACCAACGCTTCGCTTTTCCGAAGGGTTTGCGCGTTGGTGTGCCAGCTGGTGCCGTATTTAACGACCCCCATTACGCCGCATGTTTTCAAGAGGCGCTTGAGTCAGTTAAGCGTTTGGGTATCACTCCCATAGCAATCGACATGACGCCGCTTGATGCGATTGCGGCCAAACTATACGCCGGCCCTTGGGTGACAGAGCGATATTTGGTAGCGCGCCATATTTTTGACACGAACTCGACTGAACTGGATTTGACAGTCAAGGAGATTGTCAGTGCTGGACGGGCGTATAGCGCGGCAGATGTCTTTGCTGCGATCTATGACATTCGCCAACTGGCTGTACAGGCTGACGCGATTTGGCACGAGATTGATGTGTTGCTGGTACCGACGGCACCGGGATTGCCAAAATATCAATCAGTTGTGGACGATCCAATAGGGGTCAACACTTCGTTAGGGCGCTACACCAATTATGTTAATTTACTCGGCTGGGCCGCCTTGGCAACACCTTCAGGATTCACGCCAAGTGGCCTGCCGTTCGGGGTGACTTGGATCGCACCAGGCGGTACCGATCATGCGCTACTGGCCCTTGGGCACGAATGGATGCAGACCCAACGGCTGCCGTTGGGTCTGCATTTGCGTAAATTTTCTGATCTAGCGCCAAGTGTGCTCACCAGCCCGAAAGATTCACACCAGATTGCTGTTGTTGGCGCCCACTTGAGTGGCATGCCGCTCAATGGTCAGTTGCAAGCCATTGGTGCGCGCTTGCGTGTTGCAACGACCACTAGTGCTAACTACCGCTTATATGCTTTACCCAATACCAAACCACCCAAACCTGGTCTGGTCAGGGTAAAAAATGATGGCCAGTGCATAGCGATTGAGGTTTATGATGTGCCAACTTGGGCAGTATCAGGATTTTTGCGGGATATTGCCTCACCTTTAGGGCTTGGAAGCGTTGAGTTAGCCAGTGGTCAGTGGGTTACAGGATTCATTTGTGAACCGGTGGCTGTCGACGAGGCGTTAGACATCACGTCTTTCGGGGGGTGGCGAGCTTATATGACGCAGAGGATTAAATGAGTAATTTGAGTGACCTGAGGTTAGCGGATCGAGCTTATTTGAGGATTAAAGAGCGATTGGCTGATTTGGATCTAATGCCAGGCGATCGCTTGTCGGAAAAAGAATTGGCTGAGCAGTTCCAAATCAGTCGAACGCCCATACGGGAAGCATTACAAAGATTGCACCATGAAGATCTGTTGGCACTGTCACCCAAGCTCGGGTGGACGGTGCCGCAGTTGGATTTTGAAAAAATAGATCAGCTGTATGATTTTCGTATTCTAATCGAACGAAACGCGGTCTTGATTTGCGCCGAGCAGCAATCACTGAACCCTGCATGGCGTCAGCTCGAGCCGATATGGCAGGTCACCGAGGATCAGCAACTCGCCGATCCTCAACAGGTTGGAAGACTTGATGAGTCTTTTCATCAAACCCTCGTGCAGGCGGCGGGCAACGCTGAAATAGCGCGTGTCCATAAGGATATCACTGAAAAAATTCGCCTCATTCGTCGTTTGGATTTCACCAAGCCCACTCGCATTGCTGCCACCTACGCCGAACACCAAGCCATTCTCCGTTATATCGCGCTGGGCAAGGGTGAACGTGCGCAAGTGTCATTAGAAGCGCATATCACCGCGAGCAAAATTGAGTCGCGCACCATTACGCTTGAGACCATGTTTAGGCGGGGGCAGGCAGGCCCATTGACCCAAGACTAAATCGATTTCGGTAGTGGTACCGCTGCATCCAGAAGATGATGGTTGTCAGCCGCTATTTTTAATGAACGCTACTGAAAAGATATCTTCACCGCGGTATTAATTGACATCCTTCCCCTTAATGGAGTGGATTTCCGCGCATCCTTTTAAAACCTCGAGAACGATTGGGCCTCACATCTTAAATAGGGTGGTTTTTTGAGTAATCGGAAGTCGGCATGCCCTTTGCACATTGATCGTCATAGACCAACACAAAAAAGCACACCACATTCATGAGTACTATGGCCCTGAAGTCTGGTCGAATCTTAAGCTTGCGAGCCCAATTAATCGACCGTTAGACAATCCTCTAGTAACAAATTTGCCGTGTCTAAAGCAAGTGCCAGCAATGTCATGGATATTAAAAGACTGTGATGTTGATATCATGATCGCAATAGCTCGTCAAAATTGTCACGGTTATCATAACAACGCATGATTGTGGTGCGCGCAAAGCTTAATTGCGCCTCATTAACGATGCCATCTGTGTCGAGCTGCCGCAGTGCGGGTCCAAGGGGCCAATGTCGGTGAACGACACGCCGTAAGCATGGCGGGCGGCCACGCCAAGGGCCCAAC
>CALBEY010000092.1 GCA_937888805.1 uncultured Burkholderiaceae bacterium | reverse complement strand
CGCTCAAAGGCTTGAACCACAGCGGCTTCGGTCTTTGGATCGAGGGCGCTGGTCGCCTCGTCAAGAATCAAAATGGGGGGGTCTTTCAATAGCGCCCGCGCAATCGATAGCCGCTGGCGCTCACCACCCGATAATGAGCGACCCCGCTCGCCTGCCAAAGACGCAAAACCATGAGGTAACTGCTCAATGAATTCAAGCGCACACGCTTGGCTGGCCGCTTGGCGCAATTGCTCATCAGTGGCCTGCGGATTGCCCACACGTAAGTTTTCCGCCACAGATCGGTTAAAGAGCAAGGTCTCTTGAAAAACCACGCCAATATTGCGCCTCAGTCCTAAAAGTGTGAACTGTCGAATATCAACACCATCGATCAAAATCGCGCCGTGTTGGGGGTCAAAGAGCCGATAAAGTAACGCCAAGGCTGTCGTCTTACCGGCGCCCGAAGGCCCCACCAATGCCACAGTCTGTCCGGGCATGATTTGAAAACTCATTCCATCGACAGCCAGCCGACGATCGTCATAACCAAACCCCACCGCATCAAAAGTGATCGCCCCACTGAACCGACCGGGGTCACGCGCATTCGGCGCTTCAGGCACTTGCGAATTGACATCCATGACTTCAAAAAACTCACGCAGCTTGGGGGCTTCGAGCGACAAGCGATTGGCAAATCCGACCGCTTGCTCCAAACGACCGATGATCAGGCCAGCAAAACCAATAAAGGTCACGATTTCACCAATCGAAATCTGCCCGTGCGTAAACAACCAAAGACCCAGCAATAGCATTGCCAAGACGGCAAGCGTGGTCGCTGAACGCGATAATACCGTGATGACAGCCCACCATGACAGCGCTGGAAATTGAGCCCTTAAGACTTGCTCACTTAACGTTTTTAGCGTGCCCACTTCTTGTTGCACCCGAGTGAAGCTTTGCACCAAGGCCACATTACCCAGGGTATCGGCCACATGCTCAGCCAAGGCCGAATGGTGATGCTCAACCGTTCTTTGCAAGACATCCGTTTGACGCATCACAAAGGTTGTCATGGCCACAAATAAAACACAGAGCGCCAATAAAAGGCACGCCATTTGCCAATTTAAAAAGAAGGCAACAGGCATCAACACCACAATGGCCAAAAAAGCGGCCAAGTGATCTCTGAAAAAACTCAGCCAGATTGACCACAATGCATCGGTCCCTTGCAACATGATTTTCATCAGGCGACCAGAATGTTTGAGATCACGGTGATGTGTGGGCAACTGCAACACATGCTCAAAATAGTCACGCAAAACCGCGTGTCTTTGGGCATGCGCCAAACGATCTGCGAACAAGGCCACCAGCACCGCGCTCACGATGGCAAACAAGCCAACCAAAACCCAAGCCGATAAAAGTGGCGTCAGTGCCGCCCAAAGCACATTTGAATGGATAGTCGCATCACTGGTCTGTCGAATCAAAACATCAATCACTCGCCCAAACAAAATGGGTTCGGCGAACACGGCACAGACGAGGAAAAAGTTGGCCAACGCCAACCACCAGCCGGTGCGCTTTTGTGACCCGAGCAATGCCAACACGCGAGCGTATAGGCGCAGCCACGTCATGACTTATTGTCCGCTATCTAACCCGACGCGGGTACTACTCGCGGCAGGTTGCAAAGGGTCTAATGCGCACTGAAGGCTTTGAATCAGCAGGCAGGGCTGTACCTCATCTGGTACGGTAAGCCAGCCGTTGCGGCAAAAAAATTCGCCCACTGACAGCTTGGCGCTCAAAACGGCGAGCGGAATCACCACCCACAACCCGCCCACAAACAGCGCCAATAACGGTAATGCCTGGGGGTGTGTGAATACCAGCGGCAGCGCTAACAACACAGCAAAGACCGTGTGCAAGCCAAAGACGCGCGTCGCCATTAACCAGCCAAGTGAAGTGTCATCTCGGTTTTGTGCCGCCCAAGTGGCACGCTTGCCCAACAGCAAACCCAACACCGCAAGCGTTTGAGAAAACCACAATACAGGACTGATCACAATCGAGAAAACCGTTTCAAGCAAAACCCCAAAACCAAACCGACCTGCACCCCCAAAAGCCTTTCTTTGGTCAGCTTGCGACACCACTGCAAAGACACTCACTAATTTTGGAGCAAGAATAAGGACCCATAGACCTGCCAATGCTACCAATAGGTAGCCGAGATCAAGCACTGCCGATAAGGTAGGTGCTGTGCTAATTAAGGCTACCATTGCAGCTGTGCCAAGTAACCAAGCTGGTCCTGCCAAAAACATCAGAATAGCCAAAATCAATTGCACCCGGCTGGTGACTTGCAACCCAGGAAGCGTCAAAAAATGAAGGTATTGCATGTTGCCAGCACACCAACGCAAGTCGCGCTGCACGAAGTCCAGCAAGTTCAGCGGGTTTTCTTCGAAGCTCTCGTCTTCGATCGGCAACACCCTAACCTCACTACCCGCGCGGCGCATCAATACCGCTTCAAGCTGATCATGGCTTAGCACGTGCATTGATTGCCCGCGCCGGTCCTTCAAAATGGGTAACTGGCAATGTTCAATAAAGGGCTTCAGTCTGATGGCCGCATTATGGCCCCAGTAAGGACCACAATCACCTTGCCACCAGGCACTGCCTAGCGTGTACGATCGCATGCCCAACCGCATGCCAAACTGAAAGAATCGGGTAAAGGCGCTTCTCGAAGGCAAGCCAACGACCAAGCCTTGCAAGATGCCGATTTCTGGTCGGCGGTGTATCGTATCGACCAAGCGGTTAAGGGCTTGGGCGCTCATTAAGCTATCGGCATCAAGCACCACGGCCAGCTCGTGATCGTGGCCCCACTGCTGACAAAAGTCTTTGATGTTGCCCGCTTTAAACCCCGTGTTCACCTCACGACGCCGGTAGGTGATCGTCATCTGCTCACGCCAACGCTCGGTCAACATAACAATCGCTTCGGTCTCTTTGACGGTCCAAGCCTCATCGGCTGTGTCACTGAGCACGTAAAGATGAAATCGTTGCATCGACCCATTGGCCTGCAAGCTTTCTAACATCAGCGTCACGTTTCGAACCAAACGCGCCGGCACTTCGTTACGGATGCATAACAACAATGCTGTTTTGGATAGGCTCGTGGGTTGGGGCTGAGGCGTCTCGCAAAGGGATGGACTGACTTTTTCTAAAGGATTGGCATAAAACAGCGTTAACCACAAACCAATCATGCCGTTACAAAACCCAACGGCCAGCCAAGGCATGGTCGTTGCGAGCGCCAACAAAATGATGCTGTCAAGCAAACCGAAACCACCGGGTGCGAGAGCTTGCGCCATTAACCCAAGCACGCATAATGAGCACACCAAAACCAATAAAACGAACAAGACACGCCTTCGCGCCATTATCGTCGCACCATAATAAGCAGGGTTAAAGTTAGAGTGGGGGTTTGAAACCGAGTTCCGAGTTCCGAGTTCCGAGTTCCGAGTTCCGTTAACGGTTTGGCTTGGCATCGGCAGACGCCGCCGAACGTTAGCCCTATAATTTGCAAGCGGCTTCAGTATAGGCGACTCAAGCAATCGAAGGCGACAACTCTCATTATCTCACAGGCCATTTTTAGTGAACAACTCATCTGTGTTGGCGCATGCCCTCTGGTACGTCAGGCCCAGTCAGGCCGAAATTCGGTCTGAGACTCTTCACGCAGGGCCAGGCGATGACTGTTTGGTCCGTGCCCTGCACAGCGCCGTGAGTCGTGGCACAGAGTCTCTCGTGTTTCACGGCCAAGTTCCCGAAAGTGAATACACGCGCATGCGGGCGCCTGCCATGGGCGGCCAATTCCCCTTTCCCGTCAAATATGGCTATAACCACGTGGGTTTGGTCGAACAAGGCCCTGCTGAACTTGAAGGCCAGCGAGTGTTTTCTCTTTGCCCTCACCAAACCGCGTTTTTCGCCCCAGCAGCTAGCCTTTGTCAGCTACCAGACGCTTTGCCTGGCAACCGAGCCGTTTTGGCTGCCAACATGGAAACCGCCCTGAATGCTGTTTGGACGGCTAAAGTTGGGCCCGCCGATCGCATCGCCGTGGTCGGTGGCGGCGTCGTGGGTCTGTTGGTGGCCTATTTGTGCGGACAACTGCCAGGGGCCCAAGTCACCTTGATTGACCTCTACCGTGGGCGCGCCACCCTTTGTCATGCACTTGGCGTTCAATACGCTCATCCCGATGACCTCATCAACCTTCAGGCCGACACCGCCAATTGCGACGTTGTGTTTCACACCAGCGGCCAGCCCGCGGGCTTAACAACCGCGCTAGAACTCGCGGGTGATGAGGCCACCGTGGTCGAACTCAGCTGGTACGGCACGCGCCGAGTCGAGATACCGCTCGGGCAAGCGTTTCACAGCCGTCAGCTGCAACTGTTGTCGTGCCAAGTCGGTCACATTGATGCCGCCCATCGCCCCCGCTGGGATTACCGCCGTCGTTTGCAAGCGGCCATTAATCTATTGCTTGACGACCGCTTAGACCACCTATTGGTTCCAGCCATCGCGTTTGAAGATGTTCCCAATCAATTGGGGCATTTGTTGGACCCCACACACCCGGCCTTATGCCAGGTGATCGACTATCCATCAGGGAGTTCGTATGTTCGCTATTGAAGTTCGTGACCACGTGATGATTGCGCATTCTTTTAAGGGTGAGGTGTTTGGCCCCGCTCAAGCCCTACATGGCGCCACCTTTGTGGTTGACGCAGCGTTTCTGGCCAAGTCACTCGATGTCAACAGCATCGTGATTGATATTGGTCGAGCGATGGATGTTCTGAAAGCGCTTTTGCAACCCTTGAACTATAAAAACCTCGACGAGGTGCCAGCCTTCAAAGGTCAGAACACCACCACTGAATTTTTAACCAAATACGTGTTCGATGGCTTGGCCACTGCCGCCCGTGACAACGCGCTCGGTCGCCCAGGTCAGGAGTTGCATTCGATTCGCATTACCATTTCCGAGTCTCATGTTGCCCGCGCATATTACGAAGCCGAACTGTGGCCGCAAAAATAACATTCGCCTACCCTGGTGATATTGACACCTTAACTGGCGGCTACCTGTACGACAAACGCGTCATGCTTGGTCTACAAGACCTAGGCTGGGACGTGCAGAGACTGAGTCTGGGCGATGGATTCCCAACGCCCAGTCCAAACACCTTGGATCAAGCCATCGATGAATTGATGGCAGTCGACACCGATCGACTGTTGGTGATCGACGGTTTGGCGTTGGGCAGTTTTGGGCAACGCGCTGAAACTTTGGCCAAGCGCCACCCCTACATCGCCTTGGTGCACCATCCCTTGGCAAAAGAGTCAGGTTTAACAACTCAACAAGCCCAGGTATTTTTTGACAGTGAGAAACCAACGCTGGCTCATGCCTCATGTGTGGTGGTGACAAGTCTCACAACGGCCGACACGCTGGTGACCGAATACAACGTCCCCCGTCAAAACATTCACGTTGTGATGCCAGGTCTTGACCTCCCACCGCAACGCGTTCAACCAAAATCATCCATCCCATTCGAAGGGGGACCGCTTCAGTTTTTAGCGGTTGGCGCTTTGGTACCACGCAAAGGCTTTGACGTTTTGCTGGAGGCTTTGCATATGGTGGTAAACCACGACTGGTTACTCACGATCGTGGGCGATGCCAGCCGTTCGCCTCAAACCACTGCAGCCATTCAGGCACAAATCATCGCACTGGGTTTGACCTCGCGCGTGACGCTCGCAGGCCCGCTATCGCCCAAGGCCTTGGCTGAGCAATATCGCTGTGCTGATGTGTTCTTACTGGCGTCTCATTACGAGGGCTACGGCATGGCTTTCGCCGAGGCCCTGGCATGGGGTCTGCCCGTGATCGGCACCACGGGTGGGGCCGTTGAGCAAACCGTTCCCAGCGAAACAGGCCTTTTGGTCGCGCCCGGACAACCCGAGGCTTTCGCCGCTGCCCTGATGCAAATACTCAAAGATCCCGCCAAGCGCGAACGCATGCGGCTAGCCGCACAACGGCACGGCCAGCAATTACCCACTTGGGCTGACACGGCACAAGCCTTTGCAAAGGTCCTTTCAAAGGTTTAAATAAGGGCTTTTAGGTCGCACTCGATGAGCATGTCCTCATCGAGCTGATAAGCCTGCATCCGAAACCGTTGGGCTTGGGCCAATTGACTAAGCGGCGGCCGTATAACGCCTGGCGTACCCGCACCCAACAACATCGCAGAACTCAGAAAATGCAAATAATCGATGCTGTTGGTGGTCATAAACCCCGCAATGGTGGCCGGCCCACCTTCAACCAACACCCGCTGGCAACCAGCCTGCTCTAGCCATTGCAACACCAACAAGGGCGACAGTCGCCCAGAGTCATCAAGCGCCATGGGGGCCACCGTCACGTGTGGCGGCAACGACAAATCAGTCGCTTGCCTGGCGGTCATGACCACTGTCTTGGCCGCTCGATCATTCAATAGCGTGGCCTGGCTCGGCACCCGACCATTCGGATCGAGAACCACCCGCATGGGATTTGTCCCTTCGACCAATCGAACCGTGAGCTTCGTATCATCAGCGACCACTGAACCCACACCAACCACCACCGCATCGGCCCACGCCCGTAAGGCGTGCAAGTGCTTCAGCCCCCCGGCGTGATTGATGTATTTGGATTGACCCGTCGCTGTGGCAACCTGACCATCAAGCGACTGACCGATCTGGGCGATCACCATTGGACCAGCCGAGCTTGGTTTGGGCGCTTTGGGTGCCCAAGTTTCGCGCTCATGAACACGATGATTTGGCAAAGTGGGCAATCCTTTTAAAAAATCGATCCCCAGCGTGACGAAACCGAGGGTAATCCCGCTCTTTGTCGGGAATTCGCTGTAAGATCAAGACAAATATTAAACCTTTGTGGCATTACTTTGTCTTAATCGTTTTTCCATTTAATGGTCTTTCCCATTGTCACCATTGCCGTATAGCCTCAACTCGATGAACACCGCCATCATTCAATCATCTTTGAAACCACAACTCGCATCTGAATGCTTGATTCAGGTGGAGCGAGCAGTCAGCGAACTTCGCAGAGGCCGCGCGTTGCCTGTCAACTCTGACCGCAATACTCGATTAATCGCCGCCATCGAGACCATTGATCCAGAGGCGCTAGAACAGTTTCAATCGTCACCCGTTTCATCAACCTACGTTTTGATTACAGGTCAGCGCGCCAAACGCTTGGGGTTTAATGCGCCTGAGCACGCGACAGTCTATCGCCTGTCCTCTCCCAATGGCCTACCGACCGAGGAGCTACGCGCCGTCACTGATCCCATTTGGTCAAAAGATCGCGCCTCGCTGCCCACCGATCTGTCGACGAAGTGGTCATTGACCGCATGCGACGAAGTTGACGCGATGTGTATCAAGCTCATCAAACATGCTGAGCTTTTGCCTGCGGCCATCGTCACCGACCGTAAAAACACAACCGATGCCAATCCTTGGTCGGTTCAGTCGAGCCAAATCTTACAAGGCATTGAGCAACAAGCACGGTCTTTGCAAGTGGTGAGCGAAGCACAAGTGCCGCTTGAAGATGCTGAACTGGCAAGAATTGTGGCCTTTCGCCCAACCGATGGTGGCACGGAACATTTGGCCATTGTGGTGGGCGAGCCAGACCTAACCCAACCGGTATTGATTCGACTGCACTCTGAGTGTTTTACGGGAGACCTTTTGGGCTCGTTGCGTTGTGACTGTGGTCCACAATTGCGTGGCGCGATCGCCCAAATGTCCCAGGCTGGCAGCGGCATTTTGTTATACCTCGCACAAGAAGGCCGAGGCATTGGTCTGATCAATAAGTTGCGTGCCTATCAACTACAAGATGCCGGCCTAGACACCGTTGATGCCAACCTTGCCTTGGGCTTCGAAGAAGACGAGAGAGATTACTTGCCCGCTGCACAAATGTTGCAGTTGCTCGGGGTTAAGAGTGTGCGCTTAATGACCAACAATCCCAGAAAAGTTCAAGCCTTAAATAACCTAGGTATTGAAGTCGCCGAGCGGGTTGCTCATGTGATGACCGCCAATCAACACAACAGAGGGTACTTGTTCACCAAAGGCACGCGCGGTGGTCATCTGTTTGACGTCAGCCACCCCCCCAAAAAAAGAGATGAGCAAAGCAACTAGCCGCGGTTTTTAACGCGTCTTTAATGGCACCAGCACTTGATCCGCTCCAAACTCAGTCGGCTCTGATGCATCAGCCCGGCATAACCGTCGTTGTGGGTTCAAGTGCCAAGACTATTATTTTCTGGCGCGAGACAGTACGCGCCCAGGACGTGCGCCGGTTGCCTTACCATGATCCCAAACCACAACACCATTCACAATCACAGCATGAATGCCACGTGCCATCGCGATGGGATTTTCGTATGTCGCCACCTCGTCAACCGTCTCTTCGTCAAACAGCGTGAGGTCGGCATACGCACCCTCTTTGAGAATGCCACGATCTATCAGTCCAAAGTTAACAGCCGTCAAACCGGTCATCTTGTGGACCGCCGTCTCAAGTGAAAACAGGCCTAACTCGCGTCTGTAGTGTCCAAGAACACGAGGAAATGTTGACCAAAGTCTGGGGTGCGGTGATGCATCGTGAGGCAGGCCGTCAGAGCCAACCATGGTTGGTGCGAATTGCAGAATCTTTTGAACATCGCCTTCGTCCATACGGAAATAGATCGCGCCAGCGGGCAGCAAACGATCAACGGCATCGGCTTGAGATACACCCATTTTCTCCGCGATTTTGTCCAAATCTTGCCCGGCATACTCGGGCAATGATTTAGACCACGTCACGATGACGCGCGAAGAGGTTTGTGCACGGCTCATCGAGAGCACAGTAGAGCCCGCCGTGTATGGGTAGCAATCCAAACAGATTGGCTGCTTTGCCATGCTTTGGCGGATAAACTCGAGCGTCTCATCCGAACGACCATGGTTTTTTGCGCCAACTAACTTGTGGTGTGAGATAACCACCGGCACGTCCACCTCCCGGCCAATACGGAATGTTTCCTCGAGCGAATCCATGATGCCGTCGGCCTCATCGCGCATGTGCGTGCAATACAAGCCGTTGTAATCCTTGAGGGGTCGACAAATTTCAATCACCTCTTCGGTGGGTGCGGAAACAGCAGGCTCATAAAATAGGCCTGTTGATACGCCGATGGCACCGGCCTGCATTGCCTCGACCACGAGTTCGCGCATCGCTTGAATTTGTTCAGTGGTTGCTGGCTTTTCAAAATCATCCATCGTTGCCACGCGCAACGTTGTATGACCCACCAACATCGCCCGATTGGTCGTTGAAGGCTCAGCGCGCAACGCATCCAAATACGACTTGAAACTGGGGAATCGGAACCAACCCCCCTCATCATCCAACAAGTTCAAGGGTGGCGTGACGGGGTCAGGAATCGGTCTGGGCATTGGAGCAAGAGACACGCCGCAATTACCCCCAATGATGGTGGTCACGCCTTGGCTGACCTTTGGGGTCATCTCAGGATTGGACAACATCATGCGATCGTCATGGGTATGGGCATCAATAAAGCCCGGCGCTGCAACCTGTCCCTTTAGATCAATTTCTTCCTTTGCCGTACATTCAGAGAGATCGCCTATTTGGGTAATGCGATCGCCGTTAATGCCAATATCGGCATGAAACCGATCCGCACCCGTCCCATCAATCACGGTCGCATTTCTAATTAGCAAATCAAACTGTGTGCCCATTACCTCAATCTCCAAATAGACGACAAAAATCAAACCCGAATCAAGCCATAATTTTGCGCCTTTGTCGCCAAGATCACAAAAAGCCTGACAGAAACTGTGGCGACTCGCATACCGTGTACGGTGTGGCAGCCAGAGGCTGCAGATTAACGCCTTAGAGCAGGTCCCAACATTCCGGGCCGGTGATTCGTTTTAAATCGGCGCGAACCAGCCACTGGGGCGATACGAATGACAATACCGCGCAGACGTTAAACAGTCATTTGTTAACCTTTACAACTGATTTAATTGAATTAAATAAGTATAACCAGGTTATACATACCCGCTTTCATACCCGAAAATACTTTGGCTATCATCAGCCCTCTTCGGGCCAGCAGGATGATGATGTGCTGGTCATCTGTCTGTTCGCTTCCATCAATTGTTTGATCTGCAACGCATGTGCATAGGTCTGCACAGCAAAGCCGTCGATTTATGGGGGTGGGGGT